>CAZBQL010000024.1:23352-37677 GCA_964493985.1 uncultured Dehalococcoidales bacterium | reverse complement strand
CGGGATTCAAAGGATAAAACATAGAGTAATATTTGCATATTGTATAATAATCTCAATAGCAAGTGGAGGTAAGCCGATATGCCAAAAAAGCGAGAGGAAATGGTTATTTGTCAAATTTGCCATATGCAGAAGAAACTTAGTGAGGTCAGTCCGGCAGCGATTGTCCGTGAACCCATCGTGGAGATCATTAAGAAGACAAATCCGGATTGGTCTTCTTCCGGTTTTATATGTCTTACTGATCTCAATCGATTCAGGGAAGAATACGTCAAGGATGTCTTAACTAAAGGAAAAGGCGAAGTCTCGGCACTGGAACAGCAAGTAATTAAGAGTATGAAGGAACATGAACTTCTGTCCACCAACGTCAATACTGAATTTGACCGCAAACTAACCTTCGGTGAGCATATGGCAGACAAGATGGCTGAATATGCGGGAAGCTGGCGCTTTATTAGCATTTTTATGGCTGTACTCTTTATATGGATCGGTATAAACACCTTAGTCCTGATTCAAAAACCTTTTGATCCATATCCTTTCATTCTTCTGAACCTGATACTTTCCTGCATCGCCGCTATTCAAGCCCCCATAATTATGATGAGTCAGAATCGTCAAGAGGCAAAGGACCGGCTCAGATCGGAACATGATTATCGGGTTAACCTGAAGTCCGAATTGGAAATTCGCCATCTGCACGAAAAAATTGATCACCTGCTGATGACCCAATGGCAAAGGCTCCTGGAGATACAGGAGGTTCAGACTGAGTTAATGGAAGAAATAGCTCGCAAACGGAAATAACCGAAGCCCATAATGTCATGTGGGTAAATACAATAGACCTTGAAGGACAATGAGAGCTAACTTTCTGGTAATGATAGTGAAACGGAGGTAAATTTTGGCAGGCTGTGCAGGTCTCGGACCTGCAACATCCTGCGCTATCACAGGACTGGCAACTTTACTAAGCCGTGCGGATCTGTTCGATCTCAGTTATATAGGGCAGGCAGCTATCTCTGCAGGCCACACATATCGGCCCTACATCGGAAGGAAATGCTTCGTTGCATATCGGACATATTCCAACAGATTTCTTTTTCTTTCGTCTCAGGAACTCCGGTGTTACTTTTACTTTTTCAATGTCCAATATACTCGTACCGGCTTCTTCAGCCTGTTTCAGTATTTCCTGCATGTCTTGCTTGTCTTTCGGTCGTAACTTGAAAAACCATTCATTTATTGCCGGCCATTTTTCCAGTCTCGAAGCGTTAAGGTGAACTCTTGCTCCCTCTCCAGAATATTTGTTATATAATGACACTGCATAGCGACCTACATCCACCACGTGCATCCATTGATTACCGGTGGTACAGGGAGTGAGGAGTTGAACGGCATCCGGAATACATCCCGCCGTTTCGCATATCACTTCGAACAGTGTGTTCTCCGGCAGGTTCCGGCAGGCAAGGTCTACCATAAAACCGGCTATTATCAACCCGGGAGCCAGATTTCCGCCGTGAAACTCCTTTATTTTAACACAGTACTCATCGATACTTAGACCGCATATCTCACTCATGGCTTCTATACTACCAGAATTACCAACGCTTTGCATATCAGCTAAGCTTAACGATGCGGCAGGCAAGTCCCCTCAGGGTAATATAACCGGAGGCCGGGTCTCTCAGCGTTGCATCAAGCAGTTCATTGGAATTCGAACCAGGCCAGCCGTACGGGATGGACACTATACCTTGCCTTATGTCCTCGGTCACCTTCGCATGTATCGTTATCATACCCCGGGTAGATTCCAACCCGATCATTTCTCCATCGATTATACCGTATTTTGCTGCTGTGACGGGATTCACTTCCGCATAGGCATCAGGTATTTTCGCCCGTAGTCTGGCAATATCATGGAGTTGCGCTCCCTGGTTTTCTATCTTCCTGGCACCGGTAAGTAGTATTTCCGGATATTTCCGGACAAGCTCGGGGTCTGATACCGGGCTCTGCTGCGGCTCCATATGAACCGGTAGTCCAGAAGCTCCAAGTTCTTCCATTCGCGGCGAATATAGTTCGACCTTTTTGCTGTCAGTAGAAAACCCTATATCTTCATAAAGGTTGTATTGCTTTTCACCGAAAAACAGACCTTCCGGATGTTCAATCAGGTCCTGGTAGGAAACGGTAGCGGTTGAGAAAAAGTGTTCTGCTACTTCTTCGTCCGTATTCCACGGGAAATACTCTTCATAACCCATTTTTCGACCCAGAGTACTCCAGATTTTCCATATCGGCATGGTATCGTGTTGCGGTTCTATTACCTTTTTACGCAGCATTATATACGGTTCACAGAATGATATAGCATATGGGAATCCTCCGATACCTGTCTCTTCGAGGAAAGTACAGGCAGGGAGAGCATAGTCAGCAAGCTGGCTTGTTTCCGTCATTATCGGGTCTATGCTGACAAAAAGTTCCAGGTTTTTCAGGGCTTCCATGAACAGTTTCGTATCCGGGAATGTGACTGCCGGATTGCTTCCCGAACTGATAAACGCCTTTATAGGATGAGGTTTCTCGGAAATTATTGCTTCCGTCAGCATCGATGCGGAACCATAGGGAGGAGTCCGTTTCCCGAAATGGTGGAATATCGGGTACTCGTCATAGCCAAGGTTAGGTTCATCAACCGGTACCCGGAGGTCAGCCAGCCTTATCTGAGGGCAGGTTACCCATCCACCCGGCCTGTCTATGTTGCCGGTAATTGTCATAAGGCAGGCGAATGCTCTTTCATTCTGGAGACCATTGGTGTACTGGTTCATGTGACCGACGCCTTCCATGATGCAGGCGCCTTCAGTATTCGCAAAAATCCGGGAGATTCTGCGAATTTCTGCAGCAGGTACACCGCTGATAGTCTCAACTTTTTCAGGTGTATATTCTTTAACGTGCTCTGCCAGCTTATCAAAACCAAATGTATATTTTTCGACGAATTCCTTGTCCCAGAGGTCTTCCTCGATAATTACGTTCATCATTGCCAGGGCAATAGCTCCATCCGTACCGGGACGGGGCTGGATGAATATTCCTTCCTTTGCCAGAGGGATACGTTTCACATCGATCACGATGAGTTTCATCCCGTTTTCCTTGATTCTCTTGCGTATCACTTTACCGTTCGGCCAGTAACTTTCTTCGGGGTTATGGCCCCAGAGAATGACGCAGTTGGCGTTTTTCGGTTCCTCAACCGGGTAGCGACCGAAGGTAATCTGGCGGGCGAGAATGCGGGTCCGGAAACAGATACCTTCAGGATTAAAGAAGTTCGGAGAACCGTAAACTTTAGCTAACCGCTGATTAAAGGCCGCCATTTCGAAATGTTCGACTCCGACACCGCCGGTCCATGTGGCCAGAGTTGTCGGTCCATATTTCTCTCTCAATTCGAGAAGTTTTGCGCCTATTTCATCGAGGGCCTGGTCCCATGATATTCTCTCGAAACGCCCGTTCACCTTTTTCATCGGGTACTTAAGTCGGGCGGCAGAATATACCCAGTCGACGAGTGATTCACCTTTTGGGCACAGGACACCATCATTCAACCAGTGTCCCTTTGTTCCCTCTACTTTAATCAGTTTACCGTCTTCGACATATGCATCTACACCGCAACAATTGATACATAAACCACAATCTGTTTTGATGACATCCATGCAATAAACCTCCGTTTTTTATAGTTATATCCCTGGCTTCTGACACTTGTATTTCAATTTAACCCGGGGGCTGCCGAGGCATAGTGCTAAGAGAGGAGGTCTCTTTCTTAGGCTTTCACAGCAGCCCCCGGACGCGGTTGGTATTATCAGGTTAAAGTAAAAAGCACCCCGAAAAGGAGGTGCTTTCTATCAATAATGTTTCTCCTTTCCGAACACGGGGGGCATTACCGTTTACAGTAATACCTTCAGGTTTCTGCAACCATCGTCTGTCAACCATGTCCCGATTTTAACGGAATTTAGGTTGAACAGCTCGGAGAGTATTAATTTGTTAATTTGCTTTTTTACTTATCCTTGAATATACATTATAGTATTGCCCGGCGTCAAGGCTATATTTCAAAAAACAGGAAAGGCGTTTGAAATCCGCAAGGTCTGAGTATTCGAATACAGTGTGTTCTTTGTTAAAATATATGCACGTCGGTTGATTTGAAGGTAAGAAAAACATCCATTCCCGTTCTTAACCTCATATCCACCATTGAACGTCGGGTTATGGCCACTATGAAAGGAATTCCTGCATTTACCTTCACTCTGACCACCGTACCTGTGTCCGATAATTCCTCTATTTTCCCACGGAAAGAATTTTTCGCGCTTGACTCGATATAGCCGGGGAATATAAGGATGTCTTCGGGACGGATAGATATCTGAACTTCTCCTTCCTGGAGGTCTGATGATGCTATTCTCAGTCCGTTCACCTTAATATAACTGGTCTCGCCCTCGATAACGGATATTCCACTGAAAACGTTCCTGACACCTAAGAATTCAGCAACAAACCTGCTGTTCGGCTTCCTGAATACCTCTCCCGGTTCACCGACCTGTATGATTTCGCCCTTATTCATTACCGCCATGTGACTTCCCAGAAGAAATGCCTCGTTAAAACTGTGTGTCACGTGCAGCATGGTAGTATGCATGACGGTATGTATCCTGCGTAATTCATCCTGCAGTCGGTCCCTTGTTTCATCATCAAGAGCGCTTAACGGCTCATCGAGAAGCAGTATTTCCGGTTCTACGACCAGGGCACGAGCAATTGCAACCCGCTGTTTTTCTCCGCCGCTCAATGTCGCTGGATATCGTTCGAGGAGATGAGATATCCCCATCAATTCTGCAAGGTTATTTACTCTGACGACTATTTCGCTTTCATCCAGTCTCTTTGGCTTCAGCCCGAAACCTATATTTTTCTTAACGGAAAGGTGAGGGAACAGCATATAGTCCTGGTAGACCATGCCGGTATTTCTTAGACGCGGCGGCAGATATGTAATGTCGGAATCATCCCTGTATATCCTTCCTTTTTCAGGCCTGTATATTCCTGCGATTGTCTCAAGCAGAATTGTCTTTCCAGCGCCTGTAGGACCGAGTATCACCATATACTCTCCATCAGCGATATCCAGCGAAACATTCCTCAAGGAGAAGTCACCGAAATTTTTAGTTATGTTTTCAATTCTAATCATATTTCTAAAATACTCTTGAATGGTCACTCAGTCTTTCAAAGAAATAAAGCATGATAAGAGAAAGCACTATAAGTATCGTGGCGGCGGCTGTTGCCATGGATAAGTCACCGCATAGCATGTTAAGGTACAAAGAGATAGGTAACGTTTCCGTTTGCAGTCGTGTGGCACCGGCAAGCATCAGCACAGCTCCGAATTCACCAATCCCCCGGCACCATGTTATTGCTATAGCAGCCATAAGCCCGTTTTTTGCCATGGGTAGAGTAGCTTTTAGAAAAGCTCCGGTTTCCGTGTAGCCAAGAGTCTGAGCGACATACTCGTATCTTGGATTTATATCCAGAAATGTCGACCTGAGTACACGAAGTGTAAAAGGTACGTTAACAAAGAACTGGGCCAGTACAATGCCGGCAGGGGTGAAAACAAATTTGATTCCTATATCAGCCAGGCTTTTACCA
Source organism: uncultured Dehalococcoidales bacterium (assembly GCA_964493985.1). Classification (GTDB taxonomy): domain Bacteria; phylum Chloroflexota; class Dehalococcoidia; order Dehalococcoidales; family UBA2162; genus MGML01. The sequence continues at coordinate 32,088 of CAZBQL010000024.1, read as the reverse complement.
AAAGCAGTAGTCCCGAAAAGTATAAGGAGCCCAAGTCCGGCTACAAGGGGCGGCAATGCCAGCGGTATATTCAAAACCGTGTTAAGAATACTTTTCCCATGGAAATCAAACCGTGCAATTGCATAGGCAGCCGGAAGCGAAACGATAATGCAAATAAGAGTGGAGATAATAGATGTTACCAGACTTAACCTCACAGAGAACCAGATTTCCCCGGAGGTAAGACTGCTGACGAGTGATTCAACGGATGTGTGAGTCACTATACTGACGATAACAGCAACGATCAAGGCTGCCAGCATCAGTATCAATATTAGTGAAACAATTTTAAAACCAATCTCTTTTAGTCCGGCGAACATCTGTTTTTACGGCTGGATTCCCTTTCTGTAACGGTAATCATCCATTTTCGGGGCGTCGGCATACCAGCCTTTTTGTTCAGGATTTTTACTGTCGAAATCAGTAACATAGGGTTTGATGTCAAGCAAAGGTGTTCCATCGACGATATCAACTTCGCTGATACTAAGCTTGTTTTCTTTAACCTCGTTCAACCGGACAACGGAGATTCCTATCGGATTCGGGCGGTCGTAATGTCTGATGGAGAATATACCTTTTTCGGTATTGTCCAGAAAAGGTTTCTTTAGTAGCGTATATCCCTGCGAGAGATGAAAATAATAGATAAGGATGATATAGGAGAAATCGGAGATATCTTTTAGTCCTTCAAAGTATTGTGGATATAGTTCAACTTCCCCGAAACTGTCCGGAGAAAAGACACCCTGAATAGGGGTTTCCGACTGAGTTTTAAATGGAGTATGAATAATTCCTATAGGCGTATAAGTGATTTGAGACATCTAATTCCTTTCGATTTATACTAGCCGTCATGAGAAATTATTTCAAGCATTATTATGCGGGAATACCTGATAATAACCGTACTTGTTACAGGTATCGAATCTGAATCGGAAATGCTGTTTCCTGGTGGTTCTCGACTGATACTAAAACAAGCGCCACGCGTACACATGTTTATTGAGTGCTATATACAGTGAAACCATGTTTTCGGAATATTTCTTTTCCTTCATCGGAAGCACAGAAATCAATAAAATTCATGGCAACATCCTCTTTTTCAGTGAAAGTAGTTACACCTATCGGGATGATACTGATTATATTCTGCTCTTCGGGTATTTCAATTACCTCGATGTCGTCAACAGTTTTCACCGTATCCCACCAGTTTATCGACGCATCAGCCTGCCCCAGAGATATCTGCATCATTACCTCGTTCATAGTCGGAAGAGTGGCTATTACATTCAGCCAGGCAGAATCATAGATCCCGTTCTTTTCCAGAATTTCCTTACCTGTCTTTCCTATTGCGGCTGCTTCAGGGTCTCCCCACACCAGTCTAACTCCCGGTTTCGCCAGGTCTTCAAGACAGGTGATACCGGCAGGATTACCTTTTGGCACAGTGATTACCGGTATGTGGTAGCAGATAAGCTGCGAGTAGTCCACCAGGCCTTTGTCCTCTGCAATTTCGATATACATGGTTGCGCCCGGCATATATGCATCACCTTCCCTGGTTAATTCCATCTGATTCAATAACGCATTCGAACCGGCGTAGTTATATCTAACATTAACATTATATTTTTCCTGAAAAACACGACCGATTTCGTCCATCGGTTTACTCATTCCAGCCCCGCAGTAGACCAGTATAGATTCGGTCTTTTCTTCACCGCTTGAGCAGCTTGTAAAATTTGTTACGATTACCACGAGCGCCAATAGGCATAATCTTACGATAGACATATATCTGTTCATGGAACAACCTCTTTCCAACAGTATTATATGGCATCTGTCCGGTTAGATGTTCACATCCGTTAAAGTAAGAGCCCCGGCTCCTGGAGGAAATATCCATCTTATCAATATTTATCTAATCGTCCGTTTTCCGGCAAACCGGAAAACAGATAGTCGACCTGACGGTCCCTTGTTTTACTTTGATTGTAATCAGCATTGAGTATAGTTGAAGGATAAATATCAATCAGTTTTAAGCATCAATATCCCCTCCGTGAATTCAGTGAAATATATCGTTCACGGAGGGGTATTCAGATACCAGGTGTCCTTTTTAAGACTACTTCTTAACTACCAATGCTGCTTTTACTTTATCCGGATCAGCAGGCAGGTTGTATATCCTGGCGCCGCAGGCATTGTATATGGCATTAGTGACGGCCGGTGCTGTTGAAACCATTGTCATTTCACCGATACCGGTAGCTCCCAGTGTTCCGGGGTCGCGAGGAGTCTCATTAGTATATATTTCAATATCAAAACAATCGTTAATCGTAGGAAATTTGAATGTTATCCAGTCTTTAGTTTTGCCATTGTCATATTCCTCTCTAAGGGCGTAACCCACGCCCTGGTCCATTCCACCCTCGAGCTGACCTGTAAGATTCTGGGGATTGATTATTGGACCGGCATCGACAGCCGTAGTCATCTTGATAACTTTCGCCTCTCCGGTTTCGATATTTACTTCGACCTCTGCCATCTGTATATTCTGGACATCGCTTACGAATGAAGGCCCCTGGCCTGTTTCACGGTCCAGTTGACCTTCACCCGGAGCATTTCTGATGCCTTCGAATCGGGTCGGTTTACCCGCTTTCTTCAGTCCCTCGTATGTTTTTGTGCCAGCTTCTTTCATCGCCTGTTTCATCTGTTCAAGAGCGTTGACAAGGGCGCCGCCACCCATAAATGTCATACGGCTTCCGGCGGCTGGTCCCATTCCAACGGTCTTGTCGGTGTCACGTGTGTATAGTCGGACCTTCTCAAGAGGGATATCCAGGAGATGGGCGGCTATCTGAGTTAACATTGAATCGTTGCCTTCTCCAGGATCAGCAATGGCGGCATATACGGTGATACCGTCATCAGGGTCAACCTCCACGGCCAGGTCCGCCCTATCTCCGGCTTCGGCAATGCCGAAGGAGTCGGCGGCTATACCTATTCCATGTCTGAGAGGCCCGCTCTGATTTTTATTGAACTCTTCGACCTCTTTTTTTGCTCTTTCATAGTACGGTTGAATTAAATCACAGATTTCGGGGAAAGGCCACTGGTTGACCACCATTCCGGTAGCCTTGGTTTGTCCTGGTTGCAATGAATTCTTTCGACGGAATTCCAGAGCATCAATACCAAGTTTTTCTGCAAGCATATCAATGGCTGATTCAAGAGCGAAACACGCCTGTGGAGGCCCGGCGCCACGAGCCGCTCCACCCGGCGCATCATTGGTGTATACCGCCTTACCGACGGCATTGATATTGGGAATATTATACGAACTGGATAGCATGTGCATGGCACGGGAAATCGGAATAAACGCCAGTGTCATATACGCTCCGGTGTTTTCGAGTATATCGATGTCATAACCGGTTATTTTCCCTTCAGCATCCGCCCCGAGTTTTATCGTCATATCGAACGGGTGTCGTTTCGAACTGATCCACATGGACTCTTCTATACTCGGTATATACCGAACGGGACGTTTGAAATACAGAGCAGCAGCTCCTGCAATTCCTTCCGAACTTATTGTAGCCTTAATACCGAACTGGCCTCCGACAAACGGCTCCTGGTAGCGGATATTGTCATAACCGAGGGCTTCCTGGAGTTGCGCTTTTGCACCGTGGATATTGATACTCCTGCCGATTATCACCAATTCGGCATCATTTCCCTTACCGTCAAGATAAGCAATACATACTTCCGGTTCGAGAGGAGCCTGGTGATTCATCTGAGTTGTGAAATTACCTTCGATTATTGCTGTTGATTCTTTCAGCGCTTTTTCCGCATCGCCTTTCTTCAATGGCATGGTGAAACAGAGATTCGGTGAATGAGGATGAATCTGATAAGCACCTTCGGCAATTGCCTCCCGGGCTGTTCTCATCACCGGTAATGGTTCATATTCTACCTTCACTTTAGCTGCCGCTGCCCGTGCTTGCGCCCTGGTTTCTGCCCCTACGATAGCAACCGGGTCACCATACATTCTTACAATATCTTCACAGAGAATCGGCTGGTCGGGAGCCATTACCCTGATCCGGTTAGTTCCGGGGACGTCTTTGCCTGTCATGACACCGATAACACCGGCCATTTTCTCCGCTTCGGAAGTATCGATGGATACTATCTTCGCATGGTGTTCGGTACTATGTACCGTAGCTATCTCTATTGTTCCGTCAATGTAGTAGTCGGCCCCGAATTTGGCAACTCCGCAAGCTTTCAATATCGACGATGGCCTTGGATGAGATTCTCCCATTGCGTCTTGTTTGAGACCGGCGCGGACCTTATCCGGTGTAGTCTCACCACGAATAAAACTGGCAGCAAGATTCACCGCATCGAAGATCTTGGTATATCCGGTACACCGGCACAGGTTTCGGGACAACGCTTTCTTAATATCAGCCTTTGTAGGGTTCTTGTTTTGGTCCAGCAACGCCTTGGTTGCCATTATCATACCGGGAGTACAGAAACCGCATTGTATCGCGCCTGAAAGCACATAAGCTTCCTGGATCAGATGCGGATTATCAGGCGTTCCAAGGCCTTCAACTGTAATTACCTCTGAACCCTCCAGGTTTACTACCTTGGTAATACAGGAACGGACGGCCTTGTTATCCACGATCACTGTACAGGCACCGCACTGCCCCTTGCGGTCGCATGACTGTTTGGTGCCTGTGAGATGCAGGTCTTCCCGCAACAGGTCCAGAAGCGCCCTATCAGGACTTGCCGTAACTTCCTGTTTTTTTCCGTTGATTGTCAGGGTTACCTTTTTACTATCACTCATTTATTCCTCCTGTTATTAAATAATTGCTGTCACTAAAAAAGCGCCTCCCAGGAGACGCTGTAAACAAAATACTGATACCATCTCCTTTCCAAACACGGGAGGTACTACAGTTTCCCGTAATACCCTCGGTCCCGATTTAATCGGGACGCCATCTCCCAGCCATATCCCAAATACGTTGAGGTTTAGGCTGAAAAGCTCGGAGAATATTTAGTTATTAAATTTCTAAAACCTAAGAAATTTGTGTCAATATACAACAGAAATGCAAATAATGTCAATCATAGGGGTACAGGTTTTTCTTGCTTCAGGATATACCACACACAGGTTGATCCGTAAGATATTCGTTTATTCCGCGGTTAAGTAATTCCAGTGTTCTTTTTACCCTTTTTTGCAGCATTTCTCCATGGCTGCCAATAAAATCATAAAAATCCTTTTCATTTAGCGCTTTTACCTGTGAGATTGTCTTTCCTTTCGCGAGGTGGCACAGGATTTCTATTACTACATTAGCTGTGGGGTCGCAACTGCACAGGTACCTGATATCTTCTACGATATTGTCGTCAATATTAATGTATATATTCATATAACTTGTACTTGCAGCATCACAGATTCGTATCCCTTCTTCAAGCGAGTCCAAAAAAATAGAAGGATTCTCTATTGAGCCGGCATATTCAAATCCTGTCTGGAGCAGTTTCCGGTACATCAGCCTTACGGGTTCATCCATTGCCATAGCCTATCTCTTTCCCTTTATGTGTAATTTGCAAAAAACCGTCCCTGTGATGCTATACTGTTCTGAACAAGTTACTTTGTTTACATCCGTTACGATGTTTGATAATACTATAAGCAATAATTGTGTATCAGCACAAACTGCCCATCCGAGAAAGGAGAAACAGCTCAGTGAACGATAATAAATATCTTGCCGAAGTAATTCTTGAACAGCTTGGCAAAGATTCTCCTGTAGTGCTGGCATCGATAGTCAGTATGGAAGGGTCCACCCCGAGAGAAGCCGGGACTAAGATGGTGGTCGGTACGGATGGGAAAGGTTACGGGACAATCGGCGGCGGACTGCTGGAAGCTGCCACCATCTCCGAGTCCGAAGCTGTTATTAAAGCAGGGCGTTCCAAATTCATCGATTTCGATCTTATGGGAGAAGATACCGATTCGGAGGACATGATATGCGGTGGGAAAGCAGTCCTACTCCTGGATTATTTATCAGCCGGAAATAGAAATATTAATTTATTCAAAAAGATTATAGATTTCATTTCAAGGGGTGAGAACTTTTATTTCGTTACCGTTTATACGGAATCTGACGAAGAAATCAATGTATCGGGGCATGTTCTCCTTTTATCGGATGGAAGTACTGAAGGGGACGAGGTACTTGAAGATTCGGATGTTATGGACCTTCGGGCAGAATTGCACAATATATCATCGACGACAATCCTCGCCATAGATAATCGGAAGTTTATTATCGATCCGATACGCAGGGTGCAGATACTTTACTGCTTCGGGGCAGGGCATGTAGCCATGCCTGTCGCCCATATTGCTTCAATGGTCGGGTTCAAGGTGATGGTACTCGATGACCGGGAAGAATTTGCCAATATCGAACGCTTTCCGGACGCAGAAGCAATCAATATTATTAAAGATTACAATCACGCCATGGATGGTCTGGATATAGACAGGGATTCTTTCATCATTATCCTTACCAGGGGACACAGATTCGACCGTGAAGTCCTTGAACAGGCAATCCGGACGGGCGCAGGATACATCGGCATGATAAGCAGTAAGAAAAAACGTGATTCCGTGTATAAAGCGCTGATTTCTGCCGGAACAGCCACTGCCGAGGAACTTGAACGGGTACACTCTCCAATCGGCCTGGCAATCGGAGGAGAAACACCTGAAGAAATCGCTGTCAGTATCGTTGCCGAGCTGATATTCGAGCGGGGAAAGAAAGCCAATGAGCTCCGGTAAATACGCTGCGGTAATACTTGCCGCCGGCCTCTCAAGCCGTATGCAGGAATTCAAACCATTGTTGCCGATAGGTGACCAGACTATCACAGACAGGATTATCTCAACATTCCAGGATAATGACGTGGATGTGATACTGGTAACCGGCTGGCGAAAGCAGGATCTTGTTGACGGAATAAAAAGCAGCAACATATCGATCGTTGAAAATCCCGACTTCGAAAGGGGTATGCTGAGTTCGGTCCAGACTGGAGTCAGTCATCTGCAGCCTGGCTATCAAAGTTTTTTTATCATGCCGGTGGATATTCCCCTGGTGCGCGAATCGACCATACGGCGTCTTCTGGATAATGCGGAAAGATACCCGGACAGGATTATTTATCCCGTATTCGACTACAAGCACGGACATCCGACCCTCATCACTTTTTCCCTAGTCACCGAGATCCTTAACTGGTCGGGAGAAGGCGGACTGGATACCATCCTGGCATCACACCATAACCTGGATTTAGATGTGGCTGTACCGGATGAGAATATCCTCCTGGACGCCGATATTAAAGATGATTATTTAAGAATGTTAGACCGTTATAAAAGGATGCAGATACCTTCGGAAAAAGAGTGTGAAGCGCTGCTGGATATTGCCGGTACGGCGGATAACATACGCAGCCACTGCCGGAAGGTTGCGGAAATTGCCGTTGCCATGTCTGAAGCGGTTACAGCCGCAGGAGAGACCGTTGATACCGAACTGGTTAGAGCAGCTTCTGTTCTCCACGATATAGCGAAAACTTCCTCAAAGCATGATATTGAGGGAGGACAGATGCTGGCTGATTGCGGTTTTGGAAAAACAGGGCAAGTCGTATCTCTGCATACCGATATCTTCGGTGAAGGAGAAAAGCCCTCGCTGGAGGCTATGATAGTCTATCTTGCTGATAAATATGTACGGGATGAAGAACCGGTATCTATCGAGGAACGCTACTCCTCTGCGGAAATCAAGTACGGTTCTATTACGGGAGTCTTTAAAAAAATCCAGCGTTATAAAAGTGATACCTTGAAAGTAAAGGAACACATAGAAAAAATACTGGGATTTTCACCGGACAGTATTGTATTCGGTTGACGTTTCTCTATTTATGAGGATGCCACCAGAACAGGATGGCCCGCATCCCGTCAGGCCATATATAGACGCCGTCATGAAGTGTCAGGCGTTGAGTCAGCGTCTCCCTTATCACGTCATCATATTCATCGGTTACACCTACGTTAAGGTGCCTTTTCGCCCTTGAAAATGCTTCGTCGAACGTATCATCTCTCCAGTTGTGCATATCCTCTTCAACCAGGACATTTGGATATATCCCCATAGAGTAGAGAGCGTTATAGGCAAGATGAGCATTGGGGCTGTCATACGGATGCCCGTGTATTTTCCGGAACAGTTCACCGGTAATGCCGTCATACGGCGGGAGGCGTAACACCAGGTAACACCGTTCCCTGGCATGCCCTTCCATCTTACGGATAAACGCGGCGAAATCCTTTGTTTCGTAGATGGCATGAGTGCATGACACGATATCATGACGTTCAATGTCTGTTTCTTCCCACCGACCCTGTATTATCCGTACGTTGTTTAGTCCTGCCTTCGCGATGTTTTCATGGAGCATTTCCAGCATCGAGCGCGAGGGTTCGATAGCAGTCACGTTCCTGGCGATTTTTGCGGCGGGTATCGTCCAGCGACCATTCCCGGCTCCTATATCCAGGAAAGACTGTTCTCCGGTCAATTTCTCCAGGACGAAATCGAGTAGAGGGTCCGGTCTCACCGGCGAGTCCCTGCGGAAATGCTTTTTACCCCTGTTTAACTTTTGCCTCTCGGGAGTATGAAGGGTAGCTGCGGCAACTTGGTTCCATAGATCGATCCAGTCTGTTTCCATCATCGCCATACAGTTATTATATCAATTCAGGTTTGTCATTTCCCAGGGGACAGGAAAATATCGGAATCAGAAGTTTTCATGTCTGAAATCAAA
>CAZBQL010000024.1:0-23252 GCA_964493985.1 uncultured Dehalococcoidales bacterium | reverse complement strand
TAACGCTCCAACAGCTCAACGATACTCTCTAGTACTTCATCAAGATCGAATGGTTTCAGGATGAAAACGTCAGCTCCGCACTTCAGAGCTTCTTCCTTCAATTCTTGATTGGCGCTGATGGCAATGACAGGAATCCTGGAAACAAGCCTCAGCTTATCCAGTACCTCAAAGCCGTCCATGACAGGCATCATTAAGTCTAACAGCACGATATCAGGTCTTTCGGATTCAACCAGTCCTATTACCTCGGAACCGTACTGTGTGGTCAAGACGTCATAACTTTTAATCTTGAACTCACTCTTGAGCACCTTCAATAGCGCTGGGTTATCATCAACGATCAAGATTTTTTTTACACTCCCACTCATCCCGACTACACCTGTTGTTTATCCATATTGTAAAACGAAATACTTCCAAATAAGTTTGTATTTCTATTTACATCATATAAAACCAACATTAAGAAAAAGATAAAGAATCTAAATATTCTGTAATATTTTCATAAAATTATCGTATAGTTTTCTCTTTTATGACCGTACTTATTGTAGGTGTTGTTATGTATTGCAATGACTGAGCTTTAAATAATAACATAATGACACCTTATCATTAGCTTCTGTTAAAAACGCATATGAAGATATATAATATGTTACTGATGAGTTATTAATTTGATGGAAAATAACAGGAATATTTTGCTTCGGTACCGGCAAATGTGTCGCACCTTGATGGACGGGGCCAGTGGTGTTTTGCTCCTGGTGAGTCCGGAGGGGATTATCAACGATTGCAGCAAGTATGTCTACGAGAAAAGTGGACTGTCAAGGGAAGCCGTGGTAGGCCAAAGTCTGGAGGTAATCCTGACTCCCGAATCATACGAAACAGCTATGAGACAACTGGAAACATGGCGAACTAAACGTACGAAGAGCCAGAGGTGGGGAGCGGGTTTGCCAGGACTTGACGGAAACGTAATACCACTCGAAGTAAGTTCTACTCCGATTTTCGAGAAGGGTAAACTTAAACAGGTTGTAGTTATGGCCCAAGACATTTCAGACCAGAAAAATGAAATGGAGAGTCTGACAAACCGTTACCACGATCTTGAATCACGTCTTCAAGAAGTTTCACAGGAGTATGAAGATAAACTCCGGCGTATTGAAGAGGAGTCGCGACAGCTTCGTCAAAGCCTTCTCCAAGCCCATGAAAAGGAGCGCAACAAAATTGGCGCCGAACTGCATGATGAAATTGGCGGTTATCTCACCATCTTGAAGATGTATTTTGCCAAGATATTAGAGGAACCAGAGGAGAAATCGATAGCACAATTCAGAGCAACATTTGAGGAAATGGTTGAACATATGCGTTCTCTTTCGCACGACCTTTACCCCACACTGTTAGAGCGTGAAGGGCTGCTTCCGGCACTGGAAGCTTACTTTACCAGATACGAGAATGTCACCGGCATCAGAATAAGCTTCAAGCACAGTGGGGTGCGTGGCCGGTTACCTCTCAATATCGAGGTAGCATCTTACCGAATAGTCCAGGAAGCGTTGAACAATGCCGCCAAGCACTCCGGTGCAGAAAGTATTGGTATCGAGTTATCCCGGTCATATGGCACTGTCAAGATATGTGTTGAAGACAACGGGAAGGGCTTCGATGTATCCGGGATTAACAATGAGAGTTCCGGGCTATTCATAATGAAAGCCCGTGTACTTGACTCCGGAGGTAACTTTTCGGTGGAATCCTCGCCGGGCCAGGGAACCCGGCTTACCTGCACTCTAAAAATATAGCTGAGATGGATTTCAGTAATCTTTCCATCGATACCTCTGGCCTGGGACTGCAGGTACTGTTGCTACATTACGGTTTAGGAAATGCACTGGCGTCGCTGACAAACAATCCTTTTATCTGGCTCTCTTGATTTCTATCTATGATTTCCCCTATGGCTGCAGTGCAGGCGGGATGCTACGACCCATATGCTGCATATTATACATCACAATCAGCGATAATAAGATTACCTTTTTTTAAGCATAAGTTTTACCGACCTTGCATCGGTTTCGAGTCAATTTCCGATGACGCCTTGTAAAAAAGTCTTTGCTTTCTCGATTGAAATGACCAGACCAATGTTCTCAATATCCATGAAAGGAGGTACAACGCCTGCAGTAGGTATCCCAAGAAACTTACCTTCAAGATTTACAACGGCGCCACCGCTGTTACCAGGATTGATAGTGACGTCTGTCTGAATATAATCACTCCCTTGGAACGTTCTGAAGGCTGATATGATACCTCTGGTAAAAGAGGCAGGTCCGGGCAGGTCCGGACCGAGAGGGAAACCACAAGCAAGAACATCTTCACCGACAAATATATCTTCCGCTGAGCCCAACAATGCGACTGTAAAATCGGTCCGATTGGATGATATTTTCAATAACGCCAGGTCAATGTCGGAGTCGCTTTTTACCACGGTAGCGTCGTACGAATCACCGCTCATGACCGTCACCTTAATTTTTGTCGCACTATCTATGACATGCTGGTTGGTTAAGACATAGCCGGTGGTATCTACAATTACTCCAGAGCCTGCTGCAGTAAACCCCGGAGCGGTAATATCTATCCTTACCAGGGTAGGTTCAACCATTACGATGACATCTTTAATTTGCATTCCGGAAGCTTGCTGACTCACCTGTCCAGGAAGCCCAGCCGGTCCCTGGGGGCCTTGTGGTCCTGCCGGCCCCTGGGGACCTTGAGGTCCTTCTGGCCCCTGTGCTCCTGCCGGACCGGTGCAGGCAACAAGTACAGTACCAATAATGAAAACAATTGCCAGAAACAGGGCAACTGCTCCGAATTTAGAGATCTGAATCATGGTTACTCTCATCTTATTCTCCTCCAGTTTATTAAAGTATGAACATACTATTTAGGGGATTTTCTCCCTTGTTTCAGCCTGTTACCCAAGTCAACCAGGGTTTCAAGCAACTGTCTTATCAATTGCCTGGTTTTTTCGTCCAACAGTCTTCCCTTGTTATCGAATTTCTCCCGGGCAAATGTGACAAAGATTTCCGGTCTTCCCGCGGCATACATGTTAAGGGAGACGAACGATTGCCTTAAGTGATATTGAGCTCTTGCTCCTCCCAGCATACCCGTGGACGCGCTCATCAGGGCTACTGGCTTTCCTTCAAATGAGTTGTCTCCGTGGGGCCTGGAAGCCCAATCGACGGCATTCTTAAGAACGCCGGGAATCGAGTAGTTGTATTCCGGCGTTGCTATTAGAATAGCGTCTGCCGCTCTTATCCTCTTTTTGAATTCCCTCACCTTCTCCGGTGGCGAAAATTCCAGGTCTTGATTGAAAACCGGAATTCCGTCAAGTTCAAATATTTCCAGGTTTACGCCGTCCGGGACAAGTTCGAGCGCCGCCTGCAATAGTGCCCTGTTGTATGACCCTTTGCGCAGACTTCCAGCAAAACCAAGAATATTTATCCGTTGGTCCATGTTAGTCCCCAATTATAGAGATGAAACCTGTTTACCACTCCGAATCTCTTCATGAAACCACCGATAGCACCTCTTCACTGTCTATAAAAACTTTGTTCCCTTCCACTCTTACTCCGTACATCTTCAAAGGCCTGGGTGATTTTACAACCCTGGACAGAGATAATTTAATTCCAGACCAGTCCGTCCATCTGACCACATGCCCATCTGTGAGGTCGAACTGAGAATGATGACGAGGGCATGTCACTATGGTCCCTTCCAGTTTCCCCTGGGACAATTGACCACCCATATGAGGACAACGATTATTTGCTGCATAATACCTATCGTTCACCTTAGCTATGACAATCTCTTTATTACCTACATGGAACATCTTCATCTGACCGTTTTTAATCTTATTAGCTCCAGTAACTTCAATGATGTCAGCCATAATAACCTCCCAATAAATACGTTCTTTACTAAGTCATTACGAAAGCGTGTAATCCAAACAAGCCGGTCTTTGCTTGCCGTTAAGAGATGCGAATCTGTAATCTAGAGCGTGCTTCGCTTTCATGCCTGGCAATTTTATCTGTTAACTCCGTTTCAGTAGCAGCGCTTGTTTTGGATGGGCAACTTATACCTGTTAAAACATAAAATAACCTTCTATATTTTCTCATCTGAGTAACTCCTTTTCCATGATCGCCTCTTACAATATTTAATGGCTTACATTTAAATATCACCCTTTCCCTTAGACTGGCCCGTTTATTGGTGATAAAACATAAAATATGTTCAAACGCGTACGGGAAGGCTGAAGGTCTTCTTATATTCTCAATCTTTCCCTATGTAATAGTCATAAAAATAGCACTAAAATAATTACAAAAATATGACATATAGGTACGTATTGTGAGTAAATATATATGGATTTTCAGATGTCACAATGTCCTTAATGCACATTTGACTGTTCATCCGGGACCATGCTTTTTCAGGGCATTGTGAAAGTGATCGGGTTATCATTAACAGTGACGACGTAAACCTCACCGGATACGAAGTCACCTCCAAGGTTCACGCGTCTTTCGAAGAGTTTATAGACCTGGTCACAGATTTGGCCTGTTATGGTTTGAACAGTTATATTGATACTTATGGAATTACCGTTTCGTTCCGTGTTAAGGTCGTGGAAGGTGGTGCAAGTATCACGTAAGCCGCCATTAACATACACAAGAAGTTCCCGGGAGTTCGTTTGTGTTAGTGCTATCTTCACATCGTGGATTGGTGCAGGGCCGATTTCGACCTTCGCCTGTGCGGAGGTAACTGCTATATTGTATATGTACAGTGAAATGCCAGGTTCAGGGACATCACCAACATATTTAATCCTTGCTTTTATTGTCTCTCCGATATTGAATGAACTCAGGTCGTCGTCCGTCTGTGCCGTTACAACCTGTCCTACCTTGTCACTGGTCGGGTTCGGCAGGCTGTCCACATTGTCAGAACTCTGGATCAGAACGTCAATTTCCCAGGGGTATCCGGTCGGTTGCTGACGGAGGGCCTTTATCTCCCCGGTGATAAGACTGTCACTACGTACTACCGCTCCTCCTTCGCCCGGGGATGGAGTCGGCGCAGGAGCTGGAGCCGATGTGCAGGCGTTTAAAACAAGAACCAGGATAATGATTAGACAAAGTAATCCCTTAGAATAATTCAACCAATTTTTCATTTTTATGACACCTCTTCCCCCCTTAAAAAGTACTCCGGCAAACTGCCAACAACTCGCGATTGTTTTCAACTTTCAAATTAAGGCACAGTCGTTTTTTGGGAATCAGTTTCAGAAAGAGGTTCCGTAAATGCGGCTTCCAGTTCGGTCCCTTCCAGCGTTTCCTTATCGAGAAGCTTCCTGGCAAGATGTACTAACCTGGGTCTGTTCTCTTCGAGCACCTTCTCGGCTACTTGTCGCGCATTCTCGAGAATCCGCCGCACTTCCTCATCAATCTGCCTGGCAGTATCCTCACTGTAGTCTTTTTGTTCCGGAGGTCCAATTCCTAAATAGCCCGGGACCGTCATCTGACCGTAAGTTCTCAGACCCAGTTTCTTACTCATGCCGTAATCGGTTACCATTTTTCGTGCCAGATCTGTGGCTTGTTTTATGTCATTGTGTGGTCCAGTGGACACTTCGTTAAACATCATCTTCTCGGCGGCATGGCCTGCTACGAATGTAGCCAGAGTGTCATTAAATTGTGATTCTGTTATGAAATAACGGTCCTCTTCCAGGAACCTTGTGTAACCGCCCATGCTTCCACGGGCTACAATAGATATCTTGTGCACAGGGTCCACATTGGGCAACATATGGGCAACCAGGGCATGGCCTGCTTCGTGATAGGCGGTTAATTCCTTGTCTTTTGGCCTGATCTCAAGGCTTTTTCTTTCCGGACCGGCGAGAACGCGGTCGATAGAGTCTTCAAGCTCAACCATACCAATTGTTGTCTTATTTCGTCTAACCGCTAATATGGCTGCTTCGTTGACCAGTTCCGCAAGGTCAGCACCGCTAAACCCGTGTGTTTGCCTGGCAATTGTTTCCAGGTCAACAGCTTCGTCCATAGATTTACCTTTGGCGTGAATCTTGAGGATAGCCGTACGACCGTTAGTATCAGGGCGGTCCAATGTGACTCTTCTGTCAAACCGGCCCGGACGCAACAATGCCTGGTCGAGTACATCGACCCGGTTCGTAGCTGCCAGGACAATCACCCCGATGTTGGGATCAAAACCGTCCATCTCAACCAGTATCTGGTTGAGGGTCTGCTCCCTTTCCTCATGGCTACCAGGTATGTTACCGGCACGCTGGCGCCCGACCGCGTCTATCTCATCGATAAAGATTATGCATGGCGCGTTACGCTTGGCCTCCTTAAATAGATCACGTACCCTGGCGGCCCCCACGCCGACAAACATCTCTACGAACTCGCTGCCACTGATAGAGAAGAATGGCACACCGGCTTCACCAGCCAGCGCCCGGGCGAGAAGCGTTTTACCAGTCCCAGGCGGGCCAATAAGCAGTATACCTTTAGGTATGGTTGCTCCGATCGACTGAAATTTCCACCGGTCCTTCAAGAACTCCTCAACTTCCTGGAGGTCTTCTTTGGCTTCTTCAACTCCGGCAACGTCGGCGAAGGTAGTGTGAGGCCTATCGAGTGATGTCAGTCGTGCTCGGTTACGTCCGATGTTCATAACTTGTGCCTGCGCGCCACGGCCAGCGCGATACAGGAAATAGAACAGACCAATAAACAGTAAAAAAGGTAAAATGATTAAGAATATGTTACCTAAGCCACTACTGGCAGCATTTGTAGAATAGTCAGCCGGCATAACAAATCCAAGGTCCTGAAGGCTGGCTACATCCAGGGAGTCTATGTTTGCTACCAACTCCTCGCCATCTTTGATATCAACCGGGTCGCCGTTTGCATCGGTAACCTTGAGTGGCCCATCTTTCACAGAGGCGGTTATAGACATCGTACCGCTAACGGTGTCGACTACAACCTTGCTAATATAACCGCTCTTCGACAGATTGACTGCTTCGCTCAAAGTAACATCAACCGTGTTTCCAGATATTAACTGACAACCCGGTATTAGAAACATGACAATACTTGCGGCTATAAGGAAAATTATCCAGTAAAGACTTTGCGATCTTGTGGACAAACGCCGAACACGGTAACACACACCTGTTGTTGTCATAACCTGTGATCTAATATCCTTTTTAAAGATATAGGGCCTATGCCCCTTACCCGCTTTTAATTCAATTTTTACAGGCATTCTACCTATGGTACCTCCGGTTCAGCCCATGTCGTAGTGGCAGGTATAGAATGATAGGTCGAACCCACATAAATATTAGTCACGGCTGCCATGCGGTTCGGAATGAAAATAGCCAGGCCATATGCTTTTTTTTCAAGGTCTGCCGGGAAATTAATCTTGACAGGGAATACTTCTGAATCAGCAGGGCCTACCGTGATCTGAGCTTCATGCAATGTCTCGACAACCGCTATTTCGTCTACAAGCTGAATGAAATACCGGTCATTCCAGACCTTTGTACCTGTATTAATAAGAGATATAACGAATTCAGATGACTCTCCAGGCGTATGTCCGGCGGCGTTCCCGCTGAATCCTATCCGGTGTCCCTCACCCAGCATATATTGCACTTCGAATGGATAATCAAGTTCTGTTTCTTCAGCGGTACTGCAACCAGCCATAGTAGCCAGGATCAGCGTCAAAACCAGACCAATGCTGACATAAATTGTTCGTTTCATATTTATCTCCTGATGTGCGCGATTCTATATTTGGTTCCTTAAAGTTTCTTTGTGTCTCTTCCCGGTCTTAAACTGGGACGTTCAACGAAAAGAAGGGCGTGTCCTGGCTAGAAAGGACACTATTAACACTCCTTGCAGTAAAATATCCGGTTCATTCTATTTCAGCATGACCCTGGCATCCACTACCCAGCAGCCCTCGCCCTCCGGCATCACTTTTACCGGATTGAAGTCCAGTTCAGCTATCTGCGAGATGTCCTCAACCATGGCGGAAAGCCTTAACAGCAGGTCTTGAATGCTATTTTTATCAACGGGCGGTGCGCCACGAAATCCATCAAGAATTTTAGCCATTTTGATAGAGTCGATCATCTCTTTGGCATCGAGATCTGTGATAGGATGTAATCTAAGGGCAACATCGTGTATCAGTTCAGCATAGACTCCTCCCGTGCCGAACATAATGATCGGTCCGAACGAAGGGTCCTGGGTAACCCCAACAATTACCTCGACCCCTTCTTTTATCATTCGCTGTACAACAACACCCTGCATTTCGTTTTGACGACCACTCTTCTCAAGTCTATTTCTTATATTTTTGAATGCTCTTTTCACCGCATTGGCTGATCTCAAGTCCAGTGTCACTCCGCCAACATCGCTTTTATGCGTAATGGAAGACGAAACAAGCTTGACAGCAACCGGGAATCCCACTTTTAACGCTACCTGCGCTGCCTCATCAGGCGTGGCAGCCATATATGTCTCGGCAAAATGAATACCGTAGCAGGCAAGTAAACCGTTTATTTCCTCCGGTGCCAGCCACAGCGGTCTTGTAGTACTCCTGGTCATCGCCTTATCTATAATTTCGCGGCCTTTATCTCTCTTTATTCCCTTCAATACCGGTATTTTCCCAACGGGTTTGCATCGCATCTCACTATATTCTACGGTTTTGGCCAGAGCTGATATTGCTTCTTCAGGGAAGGGATAGCTGGGTACGAACCTGCCCCCAGAGCCAAGTTTTGCCTTGAACCCCCGTTGCCCGAGGAAACAAGCCAGTAAAGGTTTTTCCCTCTTGCAGAAATCTTGAGCAACGTCCCGGATGGCCACCTCAAAATCCTTTGTGTCCCCGATGACAGGCGGAATGAATATTGCCAGAACAGCATCACTATCTCCATCCTGGGCAAGGAGTTTCAATATCCCGCGAAACTCCTCAGCAT
Organism: uncultured Dehalococcoidales bacterium; assembly: GCA_964493985.1. Classification (GTDB taxonomy): domain Bacteria; phylum Chloroflexota; class Dehalococcoidia; order Dehalococcoidales; family UBA2162; genus MGML01. The sequence goes on along the minus strand of CAZBQL010000024.1, from coordinate 14,347 downwards.
CTGCTCCGGCTGTAGTATCCAGGGGATTGTGAATGCTGATATCCCGTTTCAGAACGGATTTAATTTTGCCGGTTAATTCCTCGCCTGGCTGGGGCAAAAGCAGGCCTTGCCGTGCTGCTGCATCAGCAGCAATAATGCCGGGGCCGCCACCGTTGGTTACTATCACCAATCTTCGACCACGGGGCAAGGGCTGATTTGACAGCAGTGCGGCTATATCAAACATTTCCTCCATCAGGTTCACTCTTATAATACCGGCATGCTGGAACAGGACGTCGGAAACCACATCTGAAGTTGCCATTGCCCCGGTATGCGAAGATGCGGCGCGAGAGCCCTCCTGTGTCCTGCCACCCTTGACAACAATGACGGGCTTCTTAGCGGTAACTCGACGGGCTATGCGGGAGAATTTACGCGGATTTCCAAATGACTCCAGATATAACAGGATGACATCCGTTGCCTCGTCCTGTTCCCAGTATTCCAGCAGGTCGTTGGAAGATATATCAGCCCGATTGCCCACGCTGACAAATGTGGATATTCCCATATCAAGATTGCTGGCATATTCGAGGACAACGAGCCCCATTGCCCCGCTCTGGGAGAGAAAGGCAACATTGCCCTGTGGAGGAAAAACCGGTGAGAAGGTTGCGTTCATTTTGACAGCAGGAGCGGTATTTATCACTCCCATACAGTTTGGCCCGATTATCCTCATTCCATGACCAAACGCAATGCTGCGCAATTCCTTCTCCCGGGAAGCCCCTTCCGGACCTGTTTCCTTGAATCCATCTGATATAACCACCAGGACACGGACCCCTTTACGCCCGCATTCATCGGCTACTCTAGCCACGATTTTCGCCGGTACAGCGATAATAGCAATATCCACAACACCCGGAACATCAAGTACCGACGGATAGGTTTTGAGCGACATCAAAAAATCAGCATTGGGATTAACAGGATAAAGACTGCCTGTAAAACCGCTATTTTTTAGACACTGAAGAAGGATATATCCAATGGTACCGGGATGTCTCGACGCTCCGATCAGTGCAATGGAATTTGGTTGTAAAAGTGAACGCAGGGAGATGAGGGTTGACGTCCGTTCTCTCTCGACTTTCTTCCGCTCGACCGCCGTACTAGCGCTAATCGGGAAAGAAATATGATACACGTCTGACTTGAGCTCGCTGGTTATATGGAAACCGTAGTTTTTAAATACGTCTATTATCCTTTCATTGCCAACGAGGACATCGGCTTCAAAGGTATCTATATTATTTATTCGGGCGACGTTAGCCAGTTGCTCCAACATAGCAGTCCCGAGTCCACGACTCTGATAGCTGTCCTCGACAGCGAACAATACTTGAGCTGAATAGTGATCAGGCAACCTGTAATATTTGCCGACGGCCACAACGTCCCGTTTTGACTCACGCAGGACCTCGGCAACAAAGGCAAAGCTATCATGATAGTCTACCGTACAAAAGCGAGCGGCATCTTCCAGTCCCATCTCTTCGTATATGTGATGCAGACGAAGGTATTGTGTGTCCAACCCAAGCTTGCGTATAAAGTCCAGTAACTGTTGAGCATCGTCCCTTTTTATAGGCCTGATGAGTGTGCTTGAACCATCTCTAAGCAAAATCTCAGTCTCATATTGCGATGGATACATCGTTTCGGTTTTTTCCGCTTTTACCATACCCAAACCCCTCCAGGATAGAACAACTAAAATCTGGTTTTACGAATTGTATCAACTTACCGTTTCCTGGGCAGCAACTTCTTTGATTGCATTCTCAACTTTATCAGCGTCTCCAAGATAGTAATGATTTATGGGTTTCAAAGTTTCATCGAGTTCATAAACGAGCGGTATGCCGGTGGGGATATTAACGCCGGAAATATCATCGTCACCAATGCCATCAAGATACTTGACCATCGCCCTCAGGCTGTTCCCATGAGCGGAGACTATAATATGTTTTTGCGATTTAACTGCCGGCGCAATAACTTCGTGCCAGTAAGGCATAAATCTGGCCACGGTGTCTTTCAGGCTTTCGGTAAGTGGTAACTCCTTTCCATCTAGCTCCCGGTACTTGGGATCATTACCGGGATACCTGTTATCACTTCTATCAAGCGCAGGTGGTCTGACACTGTAACTCCTCCTCCATATATGTACCTGTTCCTCGCCGACCTTCGCCGCCATCTCAGTTTTATTCAAGCCCTGAAGCGCACCATAATGCCTTTCGTTCAGGCGCCAGGAGCGGTACACCGGTATCCACATCAGGTCCATCTCATCCAGTATCAGCCACAACGTCCTGATGGCACGTTTGAGCACGGAAGTAAAAGCAATATCGAAGGTGTACCCCTTTTCTCCAAGCATTTTGCCGGCTTCCCTTGCCTCGGCAATACCTCTCGCAGACAGGTCAACATCTGTCCATCCGGTAAACCTGTTTTCAAGGTTCCAGACACTCTCTCCGTGCCTTATAAGAACCAATTTAGTCACCATAATACCTCTCGGTAATTACTATATACTCATTAATTATTTTACTATTTCAAATCCTTTTCATAAGTATGTCTCTCTATTCGAACCAGAGTATATTCGCAGCCTCAAGGGGCAGGATCGCACCCTGAAAACATGGGACTATGCGTGGTGTGTAATCTGATGACGGGCGGTGGTCTGGAATCCCCGTACGAAAGAGATACTCTTTCGGCGTTTCTTTCGTGTGCTCAACCATATCCATAACGTAGATTTCGGATTCATCATCATGTTGTTGCGGGTCAGCATATAGTTGCACCTGCACCGATTCAACGTCTATCCCGTCAAAGTAGACAGTAACGTTGATGATTTGATTATCCCCTTCGCTATGTATTTCACGCTTGCCGAATCGCAGCTTAGACCAGCCTTTTACCAGAGAGTCGTGCCATTCGTTCAATTGCACTGCCTCTTTGGCCCCGGCTGCTATACGCCTCCTGTAATGTCTGGCAGAAGCAAGGTACAGTTTATCCACGTACTCACGCAGCATCCGGTTGGCGCTGAATCTGGGTGTTAGCTCGGCCATACTAGCCCTCATACGAGCTACCCAGGCACGTGGGATACCCTTTTCGTCACGCTCATAGAAGCGAGGAATAATATCATTTTCCAGTAGTTGATAAAGCTGCTCTGCTTCACGAGCATCCCAGTCCGGTTCTTTATCATGCTCCTTCCCATCACCGATAGCCCAACCTGTTTCGGAAGAATAAGCCTCAGCCCACCAACCATCCAGCTCCGAAACGTTCAAGCCGCCGTTTACCAGTACTTTCATACCACTGGTGCCACACGCCTCCCAGGGACGTCGTGGAGTATTTACCCACAGGTCCACACCCTGCACCAATTGTCCGGCAAGCGCCATGTCGTAGTCCGAAATGAAAACAACTCTGCCTTGCACGTCAGGTCGTAACGAATACTCCCACCATGCCTGAACAAGATTTTTACCTTCCTCATCTTTCGGGTGAGCCTTTCCGGCTATAACAATTTGGACCGGACGTTGAGGGTTGTTTAAGATACCCGTCAGACGGCCGGGGTCATGAAGTAACAGGTTGGGTCGTTTATAGGCGGTAAATCTACGGGCAAAACCGATAGTAAGCAACTCAGGATTTAATAGTTGACCTTGTTGGCCAATAAGTTGAGATGAGGCCCCAGCTGATGCCATCTGTCTGGCAAGGCGCTCCCGGACGAAATGGACTAAATGCCGTGTTTCTTCCATACGTAACTCCCATAACGTCTCGTCGGTAGTCTCCTTAAAATCCCGCTCGATGGTATCCAATCTATCCAGCCAGCGTCCTTTCCCGCAGGCGTTTGTCCAGCAGGCATCAGCCGATGATGAATCCCAGGAAGGCATATGTACCCCGTTGGTTACATAAGTCACAGGTACTTCTTCTCGAGGCCACCGGGGGTAAAGCGGCTGAAAAATGCGACGGCTGACTTCGGCGTGAAGGCGGCTGACCCCATTGACTGCACTTGAGCCCCGCATTGCGAGATAAGCCATGTTAAGTGGTTCCAGCGTATCAGCCGGGTCTTTCCTGCCCAAGCCCATAAGACCTTCTACCCCGATGCCTAACTGTTCTGCATATTCGGTCAAATAATGTTTTATAAGGTCCGGGGGAAAGCGATCAAAACCCGCATCAACAGGTGTATGTGTCGTGAAGACGTTACCAGCACGAGTCGCTGTTAGCGCCAACTGGAAGGGCTGGTAATTGGTATCCATGAAAGCATGTGCACGCTCAATGATAGCCAGCGCTGCATGTCCTTCATTGAGATGGCAGACTTCAGGACCAAGGCCCAAATCTCTAACAAGCCTCCAGCCTCCGATACCCAGCACCATTTCCTGCTGTAATCGTAATTCCGGGCCGCCGCCATAAAGCTCGCTGGTAATACCTCGGTCAGCAGGACTGTTGACCGGGTCATTGCTGTCAAGCAGGTAGAGCTTAACTCGTCCGATCCTGGCTTCCCAGACCCGTAGCCACAGGGCTCGGCCCGGAAAATCAAGCTTCAACCTGAGCCATTCTCCGCTGTTTTCTCGGACCGGCATCACCGGAAGCTGACTGGGATCATTATAAGGAAAAAATTCAGTCTGACGACCGTGAGAATCTATCGCCTGCCGGAAATAGCCTTGCTGATAAAGGAGCCCTATGCCAACTATGGGAACTCCCAGGTCACTGGCTGTTTTCAGGTAATCCCCCGCCAGAATACCAAGACCTCCCGAATATATGGGCAGGGCTTCACTCAGTCCATACTCCATGCTGAAATAGGCTATGGTGAAAGGCTCTTTAGAGTATGCCTGCTCGAACCATGTTGTTGCTTCCATCGCCTGACGATGTTCGGACAAGCTGGCATCAACCAGTTTCCGGAAGCCGGCATCTTTAGAGAGTGCCTGAAGGCGTTTGCCGGACATTGTTTGTAGAATGAGCCAGGGATTGCCTGTCATATTCCAGAGGTCAGAATCAGCCTGTTTCCAGAGCGTGTCGGCAGCGTGGTTCCAGGACCAGCGCAGGTCCAGAGCCAGTTCGGTGAGACCTTCCAGTCCTTCCGGAAGAGAAGGAAGTAAATAATACTCAGATATCGCCATACAAATCCTTTTGCTTCATGTCATTTCATGTAGCTGGACCGCGTGTTAGAGAGATAACCGCTCGACCACGTCCAGTAAACGTCTCGAATAACCAAACTCATTGTCATACCAGACCTGTACCTTAACCATGCTATCCTGTACCACCATGGTCGAGAGAGCGTGAATAATCCCGGAATGCAGGTCACCAATGATATCGGCGGATACTATTTCATCTTCAGTGTAGCCGAGAATACCTTTCATTCGCCCTTCTGCCGCAGACTTGAAGGCAGCGTTGACTTCTTCTGCAGTTACCGATTTCTTCAGGTCGGCAACGATATCGGTGATGGCTCCATCAGGAACCGGAGCGCGGATAGCCATAGCTCGAATCCTATCCTTGAGTTCCGGAAGCACCATAGTGGTGGCAACATCTGAGCCGGTTGTGCTCGGAATAAGAGAGACAGCGGCTGCCCGCCCACGACTGAGTTTTTTGGAAGGTTTATCCACCAGTCCCTGAGTAGCGGTATATGCATGTACAGTAGTGACCATTGCCCGTTCAATTCCGAAGCTATCCAGCATCACCTTGAGGGGTGGAACCAGCGAATTAGTGGTGCACGATGCATTTGAGATAACTTTATGATGTTGCGGGTCAAATTTGTCTTCATTAACTCCAAGAATGACCGTAAAATCAGCGTCAGGCGAAGGCGCGCTGATAATGACCCTCTTTGCTCCCGCCTCAATGTGCTTAGCAGCCATGTCCCGTTCTGTGAAAAAGCCGGTGGACTCGATAACTACGTCGACACCAAGTCGTTTCCAGGGTAGCTGTACAGGGTCTTTTTCGGCATAGACTTCAAGTGTTATATCTCCCATCCTGATAGCATGTTCATCCGCTTCAACCGGGAAGGTAGCTCTTCCGTGCACCGAATCATACTTTACCAGGTAGGCCAGGTCATTAGTCGGTACCAGATCATTAGCCGCCACCAACTCAACTTCTTTTGGCCTGGCATCCATGTAGTGCCGCAATACCATGCGGCCTATACGCCCTAGACCGTTTATTGCCAGTCTTTTATATTCTGTACTCATTTGTCCTCCATTATCAGATTATTTAGCGCCATCCAAACGCTTGATCTGTGAAAGCAGATCTGTACGCTTCCGGTCGAAAAGGTCCTGACGTACTGCACCTATATTAAGGCGCAGAACCGGCTCTGTGTGAGAACGGCGAACATTAAACCACCAGTCCGGATAGTCTATCGATAGACCGTCCAGGTGATCAGCCTGACCGTCCTGGAATTTTGCCTCCAGGCCAGCCAGCACCAGGTCGCAGTTAGCCACCTCGAGGTTTATCTCGCCACTAGTGGCATAGCGCTGAAACGGCTTCACCAGTTCTGATAAAGTCTCATTTTTTTTTGATAAGATGTTGATTACTTCCACAAGTGTTCTCAGTGCATTATCCGTGTAATGGAGGTCTGCGTAGTAGTAGTGTCCTGAAAGCTCCATCGCAAACACGGCATTATGCTCCCGCATTGCCCGTTTAATAAAGGAGTGACCGACTCGGCTGCGTACCGGACGTCCTCCAGCCGCTTTAATTTGTTCGGGTAAAGCACGCGATACCCTCAGGTCATGAAGAATGTTGGCCCCGTGATCTGACTCCAGGAAATGGACGGCAATCAATCCGCCCAGAGCATCAGGTGACACCATTTTACCTTGTTCATCGACTAAAATTGCCCGGTCGGCGTCACCATCAAAAGCCAGACCGAAGTCGAGGTTGTTATTCTTAACAATGCCAGCCAGTTGGTCGAGTGCTCCTTCGACAAGCGGATTCGACGGGCGTACCGGGAACTTGCTGTCCGGATGAAAGTTTATTCGCCATAATTCAATCACGTCGTAAGGAGCAAGCACTGTTTCCGCTTCTATACCCCCCATCCCGTTTCCGGCATCCACGGCCACCTTTAATGGTCTTCTTGGCCTCAGGTAGCGTCTGATATTTCCGGTATATTCTGCCAGGGGCGAGGCATACTGGACACTCTCACTGTACGCACGCGTATTTATTCCGGAGGATTGGCGTAACATGGCTTCTATCTCAAGCAAACCGTGCTCATTACTCAAGGGCAACGCATCACGAGAACAGAGTTTTAAGCCGTTATAGTTCGGTGGGAGGTGACTGGCGCTTATGGTAATCGAGCCATCAAAGTCACCCTCAGCTCCATACCAGTAGACCATGGGGGTACTGGAGAGCCCGATATGTGTCACTTTGTGTCCTGATTGACGCAATCCAACACTGGCTGCCTCAGCGAATGCCGCAGAACTCGAACGATCATCATGGCCGATGACAAAGTGCCCCGGTTGTTTCGGACAAAGATAGTCTGCGTACGCACGGGAAATTTCCAATATGGTGGGAGTATCCAGGTCTCTACCAACCACTCCCCGTATATCATAGGCCCCGAATATTCTGCTGTAACGATCCTCTTTTGATTTCACTTTTCTAGTCCTTGAAGCAGAAAACTAACCACTTTACCTCACATGCCTCCCATAGAAACCGGAGTGCTCTTCGATAAATATCTTACGGGCGACAAGTTTAACCATATCCTGAATAACGAACATTACAAGGGAATAACCCCAGACCACTCCGGCGTATTTCCAGCCTAAAGGCGTCATCAACAAGCCATAGACAGCGATAAATGTAGCTACGATTTGCGTGCCGATCACAGCTATTAGCAGAATCCGCGCCGGCTTGATTGACCAGAACGGCCCCCTGGTGCGGGCAGCAAACAAGGTTAAATGACCGCCTACGGACAGATTGAGATATACCATAGTCCGGACCACATCATTACTGAGATGGAATATGCTATCTCCCAGGTAAAAGATGCCGAATGACCGTAACATTGCAAAACCGCCTAAAATCGTGGCTACGCCAAGAACCACGCGCATATTCCATCTTTCGGGCTGGCTCGCAGAGCGTACATTGTCATAGGCAATGGACAGGATAGCACCATCGTTGAGTATCGCCAGAAGTACGACCATTATCGCCGTTACCGGATATACTTTGAAAATAAGTATCGCCAGAGTCAGAAATCCTAACAGTGCCACAGTCTCGGCGATACGGTATATTGAATAGTTCAGCATACGCTGGAAGATTTTGCGACTTTCTCTTATAGCATCAATAATCACGGAAAGGCCAGGTAATAACAGCACTATACTGGCAGCCGCTCGGGCGGCATCGGTAGCTCCTGAGACTGCAATACCTGCATCAGCCTTTTTCAGGGCAGGGGCATCATTAACGCCATCCCCGGTCATTCCCACTATGTGTCCTCGCTGCTGCAGTACATCGACAATGTGATATTTGTGTTCGGGGAACACCTGGGCGAAGCCATCGGCCTGTTCGATGGCATCAGCTAGCTGGCCGGTTTCATGGTGTCTGGTCTCACCAAATATACTGGCATCAATAATGTTGGTGCCAAGCTCCAGCTGCCGGCCTATTTCTTTGGCTATGGCAATCTGGTCCCCGGTAACCATTTTGATCTTCAGTCCCATTGTACGTGCCTTATCAAGCATCTCCTTGGAATCATCACGCAGCGGATCGAAGAGCGGGATTATCCCGATGAGGTGCCACTCATCTTTCTCATTGGTACGCGCCACACCCAGTGAACGAAAGCCCCTGGAAGCAAACTCCTCGACAGCCTTATCAAAATCTCCTTTTATCTTTTCTGCGTTAGGGTCGAGCGCCAGGATAACCTGAGGGGCACCCTTGGATACCTTAAAATTCTTGCCATCTGCACCCTTTACTTCAGCCTCAGTTCGTTTATGCACCGGGTCAAAGGGCTGAAAATGGACAATGTCGTAAGATTCCAAAGTCTTTTTGTCCTTTATACCGCTGAGCACAGCAAGGTCAATCGGGTCCTGGTCTTCAGCGCGGGAAGCAAGGGCTCCGAAGATAATAACGTCTTCCGCTCTGTAATTTTCCACTACGAAGGGCTCTCCTGGAGTAAGCTCGCTCTTGGTTAGCGTGCCTGTCTTGTCCGAACACAGCACATCGATGCCCGCCACTTCTTCAATCGCTGTCAGCTTGGTAACTATAGCCTGCTTGACTGCTAGCATCTTGGCTCCCAACGCCATGGTGACAGACAGCACAGCCGGCATGGCGACAGGGACTGCCGCTATCGTCAATACCAGCACGAATTGCAGCACGACAAGTATCTGGTCATGTCTTGCTATCGCCACGCCTATTATTAGCACTGCTAGAACGGCAGCGATTATGAGAAGATAGTCAGCAATTTTAACAATTGCTTTCTGTAAGTGGCTGCGTGTTACAGCCGATTCAACAAGTTCAGCAGTCTTGCCAAAGTAAGTATTCTTGCCCGTAGCATACACCAGAGAATCGATCTCACCCTGTTTGAGAATGGAGCCGGAAAAGACGGAATCTCCAGGTTTGTGTTCAACGGGGAGGGACTCGCCGGTGAGGGCTGACTGGTCAACCTGTACCGGATCACCTTCAAGGAGTTTGGCATCCGCCGGTATGACATCTCCGATACGTAAACGTATGATGTCACCCGGTACCAGCTCACGGGCAGCGATAGTAGCCCATTTCCCGTCTCGTTTTACCTTTGCTTTCAATGCCAGCTGCTTCTTTAGAGCGGCAATAGCACTATCTGCCTGATACTCCTCCCGAAAACCAACGACAGCGTTCATTAACAAGAGTACCAGGATAACCCCGACATCGGGCCAGTGACGCAGCACCGCTGACAATATAGCGGCTATTATTATCATTATGGGAATTGGACCCCAGAAATATGACAGGAATTTTAAGATAGGGCTTTGTTTCTTTTCTTCAATCTCGTTGTATCCATATTTCTCCAGACGCTGCTGCGCTTCATTCCCAGCCAAACCATCAGTTGACGCGTCAAGTTGTTTCATCAATGTAGATATTGACAGGTCTTGAAGAGATGAATTATTCACTTGTCCCGATTCCTGCTTATTGCTGATAGACTTTGGCATCTTACGATCTCCTCATTAATTACATACCCTTCGTTTCTTGTATTCCTGTTCTCTCAATTCTTAATAAGAGAAATCTTTACTTTATCTATGTAGTAAGTCCGGGCCGTTTCCCATGTTCCCCAAACACCAATAACGACATATATTTCCTTTTCCGGGCCTGTTCGCATATCAAAAGTATAGGTCTTGTGTAACCACTTATATCCTTCATCCTTGTCCGCTCCGTTTCCGGTTTCACGTTGATATACAAGTTCGTCTGCTTTGCTTGGTGGCCCTAATAAGGCGCCGGTAATAATAGTCCACAGGTTTAAATCACCGTTGTCCGCGCTGGCAAATTCATAATCAACGTTGATCTGATAGTAACTATTGGAGTCGACATCAAATGGGCGCTGAATCCAGATTTTACCCGCATCATTTAAATTATCCAAATAGACCTTCAGTGAGTAATGTCCTTCTTTTGCCATGTCTTCCGTAGGCTCAATAGACCATTCGTCTGTTGGATTATTCAGGTCTGTACCCTGTGCTACCCAGCCGTCCATACCATTTTCGAAAGAATATTTCATCTCCTTGGGAAGATGCAATGTGTTACAGCCAGCCAAAAGAAGAGGCATACAAACCAACAGGAAGATTATTCTTTTCATTGGCATTGCTCCTTATCAAACATTTGTTTTCGCTGCTCCGGAAGGTGATGTTTGCTGAGAATTGAAATGTGATACGATCAATTTGATACCTTCAACTCCCGTTATTCTGACTTCCTCCCCGGGCTTGAGGACATCAGGTGAATTAGCACTCCACAACTCACCGTCGATCTCAACCAGGTATTTAGCTTCATCCGATGAATGTATCTCAGACACTACTCGAGCCTTTGCCCCGACCAGACCACTCACACCTGTCGTCGGTATCTTTTTCATAGCCCGCAAAATCGCCCAGTACATCAGACCGCTTACCAGCACGATACCTGCATAAGATGGTGCCGCAATATTCAGAGGCATGAGCCAGAAGACGACAATTCCGATAAGCGGTAAAAAAAGTATCAAGTGATGCATTCTTCCTCCCCCAACCCGAGTTTAATAAAACCACTACGCCTATGAAACGGGATACATCTATCTCTGGAGTTCGGCGCGGGTATTGATGAAGTTAATTATGTTATCGCGTCCGACCACGCCGACTATTTTCCCTTGATATATCACCGGTATTTGATTAATATCATCTTGTGCCATCATTTGCAGAACAACATTCAAATCTTCATTAGGCTCTACAGACTTTATACTATCAAGTGGTGTCATAGCATCGCGTACCAGTTCGGTGCCCCAGCGATCACGTGGGACCGAACGGATATTATGCATTGTAACCAGACCTTCAACATGACCATCGGATGTTACCGGGAAACAGCGGCGGCCGGAAGTTAATACGTTTTCGTTAACCAGCTTCTCTACGGTGATATCAGGGGGCACTACCATACAGTCCTGAGACATCACATCACTTGCCACATGACCTTTCAGCATGTCCTGGAGCAGCGTTTGCCGGTAGCTGCCAACGGCTGCACTTTCCAAAAACCAGCCGATAAGAGCCAGCCAGATACCGTCGAAAAAGTAACCGGAGAAGATTAACCATATTCCACCAAAGATAAAGAGGAAGCCAAACGCCCGTCCGACATTCGAAGCAATTTTAGTAGCGCTTTGCAGGTTCTTACCACGCCACCAGAGCAATGATCTTAATACACGTCCCCCGTCCAGCGGAAATCCGGGTATAAGATTAAATGCACCGAGCAGGATGTTGATGAACCCGAGATAGAAAGAAATGGCAGATACGAATTGGGCCGCCACAGCAGTGTTGCTGCGTAAAGCGAAATATATACCGAGGAAAATGCCACCCAGCACCAGACTGCTAACGGGCCCGGCGATGGCCATGCGGAATTCATCCCTGGCTGTTTTGGGTTCACCTGTCATCTGCGAGACACCCCCGAGTATAAACAGCGTTATGGATTGTATTTGAATACCTTCCCTTAATGCGACCAGGCTATGCATGAGTTCGTGAAATAGTACCGATCCGAAGAACAGGAAACTTGTTATTAGTCCGGCGCCTATCTTCATTGATAGACTCCAGGTCGGTTGAGTACTCGGAAAGTAATTGGCGGCCAGAGCCCAGGTTATAAGAGCAAAAATGAAAAACCAGGAATAATGGAGCCTTAGAGATATCCCGAATAATTTTCCTATGGGAATACCACTTTTTAACACGTATGTCCTCCTTCGTTACCTGGATATTTTCTTTTCAACCCAACAAATCTAGCCGGTGGTTTAACCACACAGGCTATTCTGTTGGCTACTTCACAGGCGCCCTGGTTTCGACTCATCACGGATATTTTTGATGTAATACAAGAAGTGTTCGGATACACACCGAACATAAGAGGTCTCCAGTCTGCTTTACCGGCGGCAGGAAGCCTGCTTCTTTGTATATCTTCGCATTCTAGTTATCGAAAAGTCATAAAACTCGGTTTCCAAAAGTTACAAAATCATGACATTTTTTAATAGCCATGTATATCTGCACACAACAACTGCCAGATGAGGATCAATCTTTTAATTGTTTAGTCCGGTAGTAGCACGGTTTTCTTTGTTACCTTAATTTATACAGGTTTGAGACGTGGTGAATTACTGGCACTCTCTAAGACCTTTCCGCCGGTTTACTAAAGTCAGAATTTCACTATGCGGCCCGATATGCTCTTTTTGATGCGAATATGTTCAAAAGATGTGCCTATCGATATATCTTAATTGCCTTATAGAGTATAATTATCAGTAGTATTCCTGATAGGAAGTAAGTTCTCACCCAATTAATGGAGGCCTTAAATCAATATATGATAACTGTTGATAATCTTACTAAGAAGTTTGGTGAAGTCACCGCGATTGAAGGGCTTACCTTCCAGGTTAAAGAAGGGGAGATTTTCGGCTTCCTTGGGCCCAATGGCGCTGGCAAGACTACCACAATCAGGATGCTCTGCTGCCTGATATCAAAGACGAGCGGAGAAGCCAGGATAGACAATTACGATGTAGACAAGGCAGCCGATTCCTTGCAAATCAGGAAAATGATCGGGGTGGTGCCGGACAATGTTGGCCTTTATAATGATCTAACGGCTTTTGAAAACCTTGACTTTTACGGGAAACTCTATGAAGTCCCTGAAGGACACAGGAGAGAAAACATCGAGCGCTTTCTTAAGATGCTGGACCTATGGGAAAGGAAAGACACCCGGGCAGGTTCATTTTCTAAAGGCATGAAACAGAAGCTGGCATTAGCCCGTGCTCTGATTCATGAACCAAAGTTGCTGTTTATGGATGAGCCTACCGCCAACCTGGACCCTGAATCAGCCAAGACCGTCAGGGATTTCATTCTGGAAGTCAAGAAGCAGGGCAGGACTATTTTCCTTAATACCCATAATCTGGAGGAAGCCCAGAGAATCTGTGACCGGATTGGCATAATAAAGACGAGATTACTGAGAATCGGCAGTCCCGAGCAACTGAGAGAGTCTCTCACAAAACCAAAAATCGAAATACGGCTGGCAGAGGTAAGCGAGGCTCTGGTAGACGCCCTGAGAAAGAAGGTTCCGAACAAAATCGAGGTTTCGGATAGCAAACTGATTATCGACGTGAGTGACCCGGACAAGGAAAACCCGGTAATCATCAAAGCTATCAGTTCAAGCGGGGGACAGATACGGGAGGTCAGCCAGGTTGTCCCAACACTCGAGGATGTCTACCTGCAGACTGTAAAAGAGACAAAATGAGAATTTCAAAAGCCTGGATTGTAGCTGCCAAGGATATAAGGGTATTCCTGAGAAAAAAGTATACCATATATTCGCTGGTTGTATTCCCCATTATCATCGGTATCGGGCTTCCGTTTGTGCTTAACTTCGTGATTTCAAGACAGGGAGCTCTCCTCAACACACAGCACTTGACAGATTTAATGAACGCCTTTGCTTTCTTCTTCGCAATCGGAGCATCATTAATACCTACTCTCCTGGCATCTTACAGTCTGGTCGGTGAAAAGGTCGAGAAAAGTCTCGAACCGCTCCTGGCGGCACCTATCACGGACAGCGAGCTTCTTCTCGGCAAAGGTATCGGCGCCTTCATTCCGTCTATCGTTTCCCTCTACATCGGCTCCATAGTCTTTATGACGTTATCTGACCTTTTTACACATGGTACGCTGGGCTATTATTATTTCCCTAACTGGACTATCGGGATAATTCTACTGATATTAATGCCGCTTATGTCCGTCCTTTCCGTTGAGTGGAGCGTCATTGTTTCTGCGAGGGCCACTGACCC
>CAZBQL010000023.1:0-38262 GCA_964493985.1 uncultured Dehalococcoidales bacterium | reverse complement strand
GCGGGAATGAGAAGGGGCGCGGGAATGACAGGGGGCGCGGGAATGAAAAGACGGACTTACGAAAATAAAAATGTTTAAGAAATTAGATATTTGAATTTGTTTAGGGTTTAGGGATTAGAATTTAGAAATTTTTGCGATTCACATATTGACAAAAAGTAGTTCATGATTGTAGAATCTTTTCTATGTTCGGAATGGCAGGGCTGAACAAAGGGAATAAGCATTTAAAATATTCTATCAGCGTATGTTTGTTTACGCTTCTATTCACAACCGCATTCAACCCGCTTACATATGCGGTGAAAGCGGCTGAAGAGAGTGCGTCCTGGAGGCGGGTACCCGTTCCGCTTGAGGGAGACCCGGGCGGGTGGGTCCTGGCGGAAGGTGCTGATATCACATGCCTTGAAATGAGTGGTGACGGTACTCTTTATTGCCATGCGACTCCTTCGGGGACAACCCAGACCCTGTTCAAGTCGGTGGACGACGGCAGGAGCTGGTTACCCGTCGGGGGAGTAACGGACGATATAATCGCCATTGCTACGGTCCCCGGTTCCAATACGGAGATATACTATACAACCGGTTCAAGGATATATAAGTCGACCGATGCCGGCTACACCTTTATCCCTTTACCGGAGCTTACTGCCGGAGTGGGGAACGGTAATCTTTCAATCAAGTGTATCGATGTCCGTAAACACGGAGAGTCCAATCTCGTAGCCGCCGGAACAGCCGGTAGCGACAATAATGAATACGGCGGAGTATATTTATTCGATGAAAGTGAAGCCGCTCCTTCCTGGACAGATACCAATATCGGTGAATATAACGTGTATTCACTGGCATTTTCTCCTGGTTACTCCCAAACCGGACAACTTATTGCGGTCGCTGCTGATCAAACGGATACCTGTATTAGCACCAGGACAGGAGATGGAAGCTGGGACCAGGATACCGGCCGGGCTGTTATCCGTGACCTTACTCCGGAATCGGCGGTCATTGCATTTCCAGCCGGTTATGCGGATATGACGGGGGACAGGTATTTGTTCGTCGGTGTCGATTCCGGTACCGGACTTGGAGATGTTTTCAGGGTAGAACTCAAGGCGGCGCCGGTTGAACCGGCGGTGATCGACCTGAATATCGGTTCCGCTTACGGTCTACCCGGCGTAGATGTAGCCGGACTTGACAGCGGCGGAACGTCATCGACCTGGCTGTGCGCCGGATCAGCCAACAGCACCCATGTCTATCTTGGAGAAGAAAATGGTATACACTGGACGAGATGCCTTAAAAGGCCCACAGGACAGTATATCACCAAGGTGCTGCTGGATTATGATTTTGCCCACAATAACAGGATTTATGCGGCTTCTGCGGGCAGAGAAGGCGGGTTGTCATGTTCCGTAGATGGAGGGACTACCTGGGACCAGGTATCTCTAATCGATACAAAGATCAGTTCAGGCTGTATCGCTGACCTGGCTGTCTCACCAAAGTACATTGACGACCTGACCATGTTTATGCTGACCCTTGATACAAACCATCTTACGCAGAGCGTGTGGCGAACGGAAAACGGGGGAGAATACTGGGAGCGTGTTTTCAGCAGCAGCGTCGAGAGCGGGGACCGTGTCGATAAGATAGAAATTTCTCCTTTATACGGTACCACGGGACAGGTCTTATACCTGGCAGGAACAGGTAACGGATTACCGGTGATATGGAAAAGCAGTGATAAAGGCAAGACCTTCACTGTTCGATATACTCCATTGAAGGTAGACGAGTGGCTGGTAATAAATGACGAGGAGTTCATAACAGGATGCTATGACGGCACTCACGCCCTGATTTATACATCCGGTGACAGCGGGCAGACGTATTCTACCGGTGCAATAGCGGGAAAAGATATAGTAACCTCGATATCGGTATCTCCCGGATATCCCGGGGATGGAGTGGTGCTGGCCGGTAACGCCAATGGAGAGGTATACCATTCCGAAGACTCGGGACTGACGTTCCGGCTGCTGCCGGCGGATTCGGAGACTTCACCGGTAAGCGGAAGAGTCCATGTTGCGTTCGATCCTGGTTTCCCGGTAAATCATATTGTTTACGCCGCCGGGGATGCGGCAAATAACGGCATTCACCGTTTTACCGTCGGCCGGAGTGACGAATGGGAGAAAATAGACGGAAGCCTTCCTGATGGCGGACTGATAAGAGGACTGAGCGTGTCGAAAAGCGGAATACTGTATGCAATAAATGCCCAGGCCGTAAGCAAACTGAATAAAAAAGGCGGACTGGAGCGCAGCATAAGTCCTTCATCTCAGTTATTACCTGCTTTTGAGACAATAGTCGGGGGGCTGAATATAGATTCGGTTTTATCCGGGATATGGCTGGTTGGAGACAGGTTATGGACAATAGACAAGACCAATACACGGCTGCTGACATTCCAGGATACTCTGGCATCTCCGGTCGTCCTTCGAAGTCCTGTGAATGGGAACGCAGGCATCGATACCGATGATATTGTGCTGGACTGGGAGGAGTTGACCGGTGCTGTGGAATATGCCTGGCAGGTAGATTATGACGGTACGTTTACCTCCATACCTTCAGGCTTCGAAGGCAAGACCGGCGGGAACTCGGTACGGCTTCCTGAACTCGATACGGATACCGGCTATTTCTGGCGAATCAGAGCGACAAAGCCGGTATCAAGTCCCTGGTCCGACACGTGGTCTTTTACAACGACGCTCGGACAGACCGTAATCGGGCCGAAGCTTATCAGTCCGGGTGCGGGTGCCGACATGATATCACTGGAACCGATATTCCAGTGGAGCGCCGTCGCCGGCGCTGAGAAGTACGAATTGATAGTCTCAACCGATGTCTCTTTCGTAAATCCGGTTATAGGAAAGACCGGCAGATATGCTTTACCGGCAACTGCCTGGAAGAGTGATAAATCCCTTGAAGAGGGCAATACATATTACTGGAAAGTGAGAGCGATAGGCCCGGACAGTTACGGCGACTGGAGTGCGGTGAGTATTTTCACTACTCAGACGGTCGAGGCAGTGGAGGTGCCGGAACCGGCAGTTTTTGATATAAAGAGTCCTGTTACCCTTAGCCCGGGAGCGGGCTCCGAGAGTGTATCGGTACAACCGCTGTTTCAATGGGATGCGGTATCAGGGGCTGAAAGCTATGAACTGGTGGTATCCTCCGACGAGTCCTTCGATAACCCGGTAATTCTGAAAGCAGGTGAATACTCACTTAAGACAACTGCCTGGAAGAGCAATATTACCCTTGAGGATGATACGACGTATTACTGGAAAATCAGGACGCTCATCGACGGCTCCTGCAGTGACTGGAGCAGGGTAAGCGCTTTTTCCACGGGAATACCGTACCGGGAGTCAACAAATGCTGTAATGCAGGAAGCGCCGGTTATGCCGGTCCAGTCTCAATCTCGCACCAGTCCTGCCGGCGAAAGTTTTCCTGACTGGGCGTTATATCTCGGCATAGGGCTGCTTGCGGCTATCGTTCTCCTGCAGACAACGACTTTTTTCATAGTCGTATTGAAACAACGTTAAGTCCCATCGCGGGTATATGCGGGTGAGTATATGAGACGGTACGGGGACAGTTAATAGTCCAGCAGGTAGACCTGGGTTACCAGCGGAAGGTTTGATTTGGTGAAATTGATTTTGGTCTGGGGTTCGGCATCTTTAATTCCCATTTCGTTCAGAAACTTGTCGACAGGCGCGAGTTGGCGTTTTATCGCGTCGGTCTTGTAGTGCATCGGTATCACCACTTTCGGTTCGAGCTGGCGAACGATTTCGGCAGCTCCGATGGCATCGATGGTAGATACTCCGCCGACAGGGACCATCAGTATATCGATGTTATCCAGTTCTTCAGCCTGATTCGTGGAGAGAGTGTGCCCCAGGTCGCCAAGGTGGCAAATAGTCATCTCATCGATCTCCAGCAGGTAGATGGTGTTTTTACCTCTTTTTTCACCCTTATTTTCGTCATGATACGAAGGCATACCGATGATGAGAACACCGCTTATTTCGTATTCTCCAGGTCCGGCGACGACTTTAGGTTCGCCACCGATTGCTTCGACGTTGGAGTGTCCCGGATGCTGATGGCTGACTGTAACGACGTTTGCGTTAGTCTTACCAAGAGTGTAACCAAGATCCGGTGAGTATGGATCGGTGATTACCGTAGCACGGCTTCCCTTAAGTCTGAAACAGGAATGACCCAGCCAGTTGATTTCCATATTTTCAAGCCTAAATATAACATAGAGAGAGCCTTCGGTCAATTGAAAACCGATAGTAGAAAATGTGTCAAAACAATGATGCGATAATCCGGGATAATTGTTACTGATTCTCTTGACAATCACCATCGGACATGATAAAAAAGAATTAGCAGTCTAATGCTTAGATTGCTAATGGAGGTGATTTGAGATGCTGTCTCATCGGTCAGAGGCAATACTTAAATCAATAGTAGCCCAATATATTATCAAGGCTGCACCGGTATCATCCGGGAGCATTACCAGTGATTCCGAACTTAATGTCAGTTCGGCTACTATCCGCAATGAAATGGTACGGCTTGAAAAAGAAGGATATATCACTCGTCCTCACCATTCTTCGGGAAGTGTCCCGCTGGATAAGGGGTACCGAATATATGTGGATACGCTGGGTGAAATAAAACTTCCCGATGCCGAGCAGCGTATGATAAATCATCTTTTTCACCAGGTCGAAGGAGAACTGGACGGGTGGTTGAATCTTGCGGCTACTCTCCTCTCACAGATGGTGCAGAATGTTGCTCTCGTGACCACGCCCAAGACTGACGCATGCCAGTTAAAGCACCTGGAAGTAATAAGTCTCCAGGATTCCCTGGCGTTGTTGATCATGGTGTTTCAGGGTGCTAAAGTCAGGCAGCAGTTAATCGAATTTGAAGGTAATATTACTCAAGACGAACTAAAATCGATAGCAGGAAAGTTGAATGATGTCTTTACAGGTCTGAAAAGATCGGAAATATCGAAGAAAACAGGGAAATTATCACCCGAAGAAAAGAAAATTATAGATTGTTTACTGAAAGAAATGGAAGCGGAAGATAACCGCCAGTACATAGAATCATATCTTGACGGACTGCATTATACGCTGAATCAGCCGGAACTCGCTCACAATTACGGACAGGCTCTAAACCTGATGGAATTGGTAGAGCAGCGCCACCTGGTAAAAAGTATCATTCCTTCGAAGATAGAGGGAGGAGGAGTACAGGTGGTAATAGGCAAGGAAAACGAGACAGAATCGGTCCATGATTACAGTGTCGTTATCAGTCAGTACGGATTGCCCGGAGAAGCAACAGGGACTATAAGCGTGGTCGGACCGACACGAATGCAATATGCGCGTACGATCGCTACTGTTGGTTATCTGTCGCTGGTACTTAACCTGCTTGTAGCCAAACTATATGGTAAAGAGATACCCGTCGAGTTTACTCCTGATTAGAAAACCAATAGGTGTGGTGAGATAATGGAAGAAGAGATCGTCAATGAAAACGAGTCGCAGGATGATGTTTTAGATGGTGTTGAAGAAGAGGATATAGAAGTGTTAAAACAGAGCCTGCAAGAAGAGAAGGCAAAAGCTGAAGAGTATCTGGCAAACTGGCAGAGGTCCCAGGCTGATTTTATCAACTATAAACGCCGCAGTGACAAAGAAAAAGAAGAACTCGGAGAGTATGCCAGAGCTGCGATCGTTCAGTGTGTCTTGCCGATACTGGATGATTTTGAAAGAGCTATATCCGCCGTACCTGATGAGGCAGTTGATGCCAACTGGGTAGAAGGCGTAAGAATGATTGAAAGAAAGTTGCGTACAATACTGGAATCGGAGGGTCTTTCCTGTATTGAAGCTATCGGAGAACCTTTCGACCCTTATCAGCATGAAGCTGTCCGCCAGGAAAGCGGAGAGGAAGGCGTAGTGCTGGATGAAGTGCAGAAAGGCTATAAATTTAAGGATAAGGTTATCCGTGCCAGCCAGGTAGTGGTAGGGAGCGGAGAAACAGAAGCTAATGATTAACACGGGAGATACTGCCAGGGAGGTGTCCGGGCAAAAACTTGTAGGATAGAGGAGGAAAAGGAATGGCTAAAGTAATAGGAATTGATCTTGGTACCACGTTTTCGGCAGTTGCCGTCATGGAGGCAGGCGAGCCGATAATCATCCCTAATGCTGAAGGTGGAAGGATAACACCATCTTACGTAGCGGTCAGTAAAAGTGGTGAAAGGCTTGTCGGCACGGTGGCAAAACGCCAGTCGATAACCAATCCGAGTAACACGATTTTCAGTGTTAAGCGTTTAATGGGGCGGAAATTCAATGAACCCTCGGTGGAGTATGATAAAAAACTACTGCCGTTTCAAATAACAAAGGCGGATAATGGTGACGCCAAAGTAAAGATGGGTGATAAGGAATATAGTCCGCCCGAAATTTCCGCAATGATACTGCAGAAGCTTAAGACTGATGCTGAATCTTATCTGGGTGAAAAGGTTACGGAGGCGGTAATTACCGTACCGGCGTATTTTAATGACAGCCAGCGCCAGGCTACCAAGGATGCCGGTAAAATTGCCGGTCTTGATGTACTGCGTATTGTAAATGAACCTACGGCCGCTGCGCTTGCCTATGGGCTGGATAAAAAGGCAGACGAGACTATCGCGGTCTATGACCTGGGTGGTGGTACTTTCGATATATCGATACTCGAACTTGGAGAAGGAACATTCCAGGTCAAGTCAACCAATGGTGATACCCACCTTGGTGGCGATGATTTCGATCAACGAGTGATGGACTGGCTTTGCGACGAGTTCAAACGAGAGCAAGGAATCGATCTCAAGCAGGACAAGATGGCATTACAGCGATTGAAGGAAGCGGCAGAGAAAGCTAAATGCGAGTTATCTACCGTACAGCAAACTGAGATCAGCCTTCCGTTCATCACTGCCGATGCTGAAGGGCCAAAGCACCTGAACATAAATCTTACCAGGTCAAAACTGGAACAACTGGTTATGGACCTGATAGACAGGTCGATGGAGCCATGCCGTGCTGCTCTTAAGGATGCAGGTAAGACGCCGGCACAGATAGACGAGGTAATCCTTGTCGGTGGTCAGACCAGAATGCCGATGGTCCAGCAGAAGGTTTCAGAACTATTCGCCAAGGAACCGCACAAAGGCGTAAATCCTGATGAAGTGGTGGCTGTGGGCGCTGCGATTCAAGCGGGTGTTCTTAAAGGAGACGTCAAGGATGTACTGTTACTCGATGTAACTCCACTCACACTGGGAATCGAGACTCTTGGTGGAGTAGCGACACCACTTATACCACGAAATACCACTATTCCAACTTCAAAAAGTCAGATATTCAGTACCGCTGCCGATAACCAGCCCAGTGTTGAAATCCATGTAGTACAGGGCGAAAGACCGATGGCGGCGGATAACCGGACTCTGGGACGGTTTATGCTGGATGGAATACTGCCGGCGCCAAGAGGAGTCCCTCAGATTGAAGTGAGTTTTGATATGGATGCTAACGGTATTCTAAGCGTCAGGGCACATGATAAAGGTACCGGTAAAGAACAGAAGATAACGATCACTGCCTCAAGCGGACTTGAGAAAGATGAGATCGACAGGATGCAGAAAGAAGCCGAAACTCACGCTGCGGAAGACGCGAAACAACGCGAGAAGATGGAAACGTTCAATATGGCCGATACTCTAGTGTATACAGCGGAAAAGACGTTACGAGATAACAAGGATAAGATATCGACTGAACTTAATACTGAAGTTGAAGAAAAGGTTAAGGCTGTAAGAGATGCCTTGACAGCCCAGGACGTAGATACCATCAAGCAAGCTACCCAGGAACTGAATGCTGTAATGCAGAAGATAGGCGAAGCTGTATACCAGCAGCAGCCCCCTCCGCCGGGAGGAGAGGCGCCGCCTGATGATCAACCGCCCGGTGATGACGGAGAAGGAACCGTGGAAGGAGAATTCCGCGAGGTATAATACCATAACATGGCATCAAAACAAGATTACTACGATGTACTTGGAATAGACAGGGATGCTTCCGATAGCGAGATTAAGACCGCTTATCGGAAGCTTGCCTTTCAATATCATCCTGACCGGAACCACGAAGCAGGTTCGGAAGACAAGTTCAAAGAAATAAACGAAGCTTATGAAGTGCTTTCGAATCGGGAAAAGAGAGATGCTTATGATAGATTTGGTCATGGCGGTGACAGTATATTCGGTCAGGGATTCGAAGGGTTCGGATTCGATGGTGTAGGAAGTATCTTTGACGCGTTCTTCGGTGGAAGAACTGCAACTTCGACCCGTCAGGCACCTGCGAGAGGGTCTGACCTGCAGAGCGATGTTTCGATAACCCTGGAAGAAGCCGCTTTCGGGGTTGAAAAAGAACTGAATATATCGCGTATAGAATTCTGTTCGCAATGTCATGGTGTCGGGAGTCGTCCGGGTACTCAGCCCGCACAATGCACGGAATGTAATGGCTCCGGGCAAATACGCAGAGTTCAACAAAGCATATTCGGTCGTTTCACAAACGTGACCACGTGTCCAAAATGCCGCGGCGAAGGTAAGGTGATCACTGATCCCTGCCCCGGCTGCAGGGGCACCGGGAAAGAGAAGTTCCAGCGTAACATTATGGTGAATATTCCAGCCGGGGTGGATAACGGCTCAAGGATACGTCTAAGCGGGGAAGGGAACGTAGGAGCCAGGGGTGGTCAGCCTGGAAACCTGTACGTAAACTTGAGTGTGCGTGAACATGAGTCCTTTATTCGAGAAGACGACGATATTGTATACGAATTGCCTATCAATTTTGCGCAGGCAGCACTCGGAACTGAAGTGGAGGTCCCTACTCTCCATGGTGATGTTAAACTTAAAGTGCCAGCCGGAACACAGACGGGTCATGTTTTCCAGTTGAAAAACAAAGGTATACCGCACCTGCGCAGCAGGGGGCAGGGTGATCAACTGGTAGTCCTCAAAGTACATACGCCGGAGTCTCTTACTAAAAAACAACGCCAGCTCTTTGAAGAACTGGCCCGAGAAATGGGTGATTCCAAAAAGAAAAAGAAATAACTGGTCTGGTAATCACTCTATAGTTTTTTTAGATAATTCTGATTTTACAGGTTTAGCTTTTTCACCGAGTCTGCGTTCCTTGCCGGACAGCAGCCTGATTATATTTTCCTTGTGCATAATGACGATTAATATAGTACCTATCAGTGTGTAGATTAAGTATTCCAGCGGAAAACCGTTAAATATGGTCAATGGTATTAATATACTGTAAGTGCCAACCACTCCGGCGATAGAACCGAATGATGCGAATCTCGTCAGACCGGCGCCGATGATGAAAACTTCGCCGCCGAATAAAGCTGCGACTGGGCAAAGAGCAAACAGTCCGCCGAAGAATGTAAGCACTCCTCTCCCTCCCTTGAATCCGAGGAAGATAGACCAGTTGTGTCCTGCGATGGAAGCCAGAGCTGCCAGTACCTGGGCAACAAGGAGTCCCAGTCCGAAATCACCGCCTATCACAAGGTAATTTCTGCCGACAATCAGACCCGCGAAGATGACAGCCAGAGCTCCTTTCAGGAGGTCAAGAAAAAACACCAGCGCTGCAGCTTTTTTCCCGGCTGTTCTCAACACATTCGTCATACCGGTTTTCCCGCTTCCGTATTCCCTGACATCTACCTTGGCAAGGAGTTTGCTGACCAGTACTCCTGAGGGTATCGAGCCTAAAAGGTAACCGATTATGATGACAGCAATGAATTGTAGAACTATCATTCTTCTCCTCTTGTTTTAAAGACCAGCTTAAGCGGAGTGCCGGCAAACCCGAATGTCTGACGGATTTTATTTTCCAGGTAGCGTTGATAAGAGAAGTGGATCAGCTTTTTATCGTTGATAAAAAATACGAACGTGGGGGGATTTACGTCAGCTTGTGTAGCATAAAGGATCTTAAGTCTTTTACGACCGATTCTGGGCAGGTTATGTGCTGCCACCGCCTGCTGTACTATACTGTTAACGGTAGCTGTCGGTAACCTCTTCAACCTCTCCTGATAAACTTGATGTACCTGGGGCATTATTTTGTTTACCCCCTGTCCATTTTTCGCCGAAGTATATACTATAGGAGCGTACGGGATGAAATTCAGTTGACTCCTGATATAGTTATTCCATTCATTTTTGTTCTTTTCCCGGGTAAGATCCCACTTGTTTACTATTAGAATTATCCCTTTTGCCATCTGTCGGATATATCCGGCAATATGTACATCCTGTGCCGTGAATGGCTCACTCGCATCTACCACAAGTAACGCGATATCAGCCCGGTCTATGGCTCTCAGGGAACGTATTACACTATACTTGTCTACCCCTGTGCCCTGCCGGCCTCTCCTCTTGATACCGGCAGTATCTATAAGTAGCACACTCTGTCCGTTATAGTCAAGTAACGTGTCTATTGCATCACGCGTTGTGCCTGGCGTATCGTCGACTATTACCCTCTGTTCCCCGAGAAGGGCGTTCAGCAATGCTGACTTTCCTACATTAGGTCTGCCGACTATCGCTACCTTGATCGATTCCTTTTCGTCTTCAGAAGAAGGTTGAACGGGAAGAAGCGATACAATTTTATCCAGCAGGTCTGCAGTACCGCGTCCGTGATGAGCGGAGACAGCCATCGGATCGCCAATCCCGAGTTCGTAAAACTCAACTATATCAGCTTCGATCTTGTTGTTATCCGCTTTGTTTGCAGCCAGGATAACCGGTTTGCTGGTCCGTCGAAGCGTATCTGCTATATCCATATCAAGAGGTGTTACACCGTCTCTAATATCCACCATGAAAACGATTACATCGGCTTCTCCGATTGCAGTATTGGCCTGGTCTTTCACTCCCTGTGCAATAGAGCCATCGGGTTTTGACTCCAGTCCACCGGTGTCAACCAGTGTAAATTCAATATCCTGCCAGGAGACAGTAGTCAGTACCCGGTCACGCGTTGTACCGGGCAGGTCTTCGATAATCGCTATTTGTTTACCGGCCAGTCGGTTCAACATAGTGGATTTTCCAACATTCTGCCTGCCGATAATTGCAACAATTGGTTTTGTCATAATGAATTCCGTTATCCCCTGAATACAGTATACCACCACGCTGAGAAAATCTGGAGATAATATTGGAAGAGTATCTCGGAAGCAGAGTGTTGCCGTCAATATTCATATTCTTCGAAGGTCTGAACAGGCTTTCCTCCCGGGAGTATATTAGCCAGTTTAACACTGGGAGGTTCAATTTCAGTCTCCATCACACTTTTCAATTCCGCGATGGTATCTCTGAAATTGTTGACGAAGACATTGTATTCCGTAGCAAACCGGTTATAGTGATCGCGTGTCGATGGGGGGAGGTCGATCTTTTCGGCTATTTCATAGAATTGCTCGACGAATTCATAATAATGATTACTCAGTATCCATAATTCGTTAAGATATACCCTCAGGTAGGTAGCGAATTTGCCACTGTTCGTATCGCTCTCGATCCTGCGGATAAAGCTGTCATACCATGTGTCTATGAGCCTGGCGCACATATCACAGGAGCGTGCCCAGTCCCACAACTGGGGATCATCAAGGTTGAACAGGGTGTCGATAATTGCAAATATCGATAATGATGAAGTTCCTGTGAAGCGACGGCTGAAGTATCCCGCCTGCTGCCTGAGTCGCATGGAAATAACTTCAACATGTTTTTCACTTTCCCTGATAACAGCGACAATCAAGCCTGCGAGAAGGATGATACCCATTATTGTGCCGAGAAGCCACATGTCCCAGCTATAATTAATCCCAACCAGAGCTATTATCGCGATTAAAGCCGGAGCCCATCCCCAGATAAAAACGGTCTTCAATATTTTGATAATAGACACCGTTCCCTCCTGCTTTTTATGGTATTAGTCCCCTAGTTATTACCAAGTAGTTTTACGAGCAAAGCTTTTTGAGCATGCAGCCTGTTTTCTGCCTGGTCGAATACAACTGACTGCGTGCTTTCTATCACTTCATCGGTGACTTCTTCACCGCGATGGGCTGGCAGATCGTGCATAAAAATAGCGTCCTCTTTAGCCAATGCCATCAATTTCCCGTTAACCTGGTAACCGGCAAATATCTTCCGTCTTTCTTCGGCTTCATCTTCCTGCCCCATACTCGCCCAGACATCGGTGTAGACTACATCGGCACCGGTCACAGCTTCTTCAGGACTTGTTGTAAGGGTAATTATTGCACCTGAAGATGGAGTATACTTATCAACCTGATTTTTAACATTTTTGCTGAGATTATATCCTTCCGGTGATGCGACCCTGAAATTCATGCCTGTCAAAGCTGAAGCCATGGCCAGGCTGTTAGCGATATTATTTCCGTCCCCGATATAAGCAAGAGTTATACCTCTCAGCGTGCCTTTCTTTTCATATATCGTTTGCAGGTCGGCTAATGCCTGACAGGGATGTTCGTAATCCGACAGGGCATTAATCACGGGAACTCCCGCATAATCAGCCAGTATCTCTATCGTCCGGTGAGAATACGTTCGCGCCGCAATGGCATCAACATAGTGACCCAGTACCCTTGCTACATCAGGGACCGATTCTCTCGTGCCCAGTCCAACTTCCGCCTGGGAAAGGTATATAGCATGACCTCCAAGCTGGTTCATGGCCAGGTCAAAACTAACCCTTGTCCGGGCGGACTGTTTTTCGAACAGGATGGCGAGCGACTTGTTTTTGAGGATTTCTGTCCATATTGTCTTTTTCAGCTCTACGGCAGTATCGATCAGCGAGAGAATTTCCTCTCCACTGAGATCGGATATCGAAAGTAAATGATTCTGTTTCATATGAGTCCCTTATGCGTAACAGTATATCACGAAACAAGGCAACTCTCCACAAATATTGCTTATGCCAGGCATAATCTTGACACTTGTTACTTATCTTAAATAAGATGCAATTAAGGAGAGTATGAGAATGCCTGTCACTGAGAGATTCACCGTAAAGGGAGATGAAGTGCTTGAGAAGGTCAAGCAACTCATCCACGAGGGGAATATCAGGAAAGTACGATTAATTCATGATAGTAATACAATATTTGAAATCCCACTCACTGTAGGCGCTCCTGTCACGGTTGCAGTAATCCTGGCAGCTCCGCTCCTGGCAGCAATCGGAGCTTTTGCTGAACTTGTCACCGAGTGTACCATAGAGGTCGAAAAAGCAGATGAATCATGATACGTCAGAATGGTAGAGCTTGGTGATATGGATTTGTGTGAAAAGGGAGGATACATCCTTCTACTCAAGCTTATAGAAAGAAGTGAGATACGGATTGGAAGACTGGGAATAATTCAATTTAATTCAGGGCATTATGCTTATATCGGGTCAGCGATGGGAGGTCTGAAACAAAGGATATCACGGTATCTAAGAAAAGAGAAAAAACTGCACTGGCATATCGATTACCTTCTTGAAAAAGCTTTAGTAGAGAATATTATCGTCTGTCAATCGATGGAAAGAAATGAGTGCGATATTGCCGGCGAGATTGCTAAAACATGTAGAGTGATTAACGGATTTGGTTCAAGTGACTGTAAGTGCCCCGGACATCTTTTTTACAGTCCCGTTACTTTCGGTGACAGAATAACCAGGATGCTTGAATCAGTGGGTATGAAACCTTACCTGGTACCGGTAAATAAGGATAATAGCACTATATAAATGACAGAAATATTACTGGTAAGACACGGAGAAACCGAATGGAATGCTGAGGAGATATTCAGGGGAAGGGCTGATGTAAACCTTAACGAAAAGGGGTTTGTACAGGCAAAACTGCTGGGCGAGTATCTAAGTAATTCAAGGCTGGAAGCCGTGTATTCAAGTCCCTTACAGAGAGCACTACGCACTGCTGAGACCATTGCGAGACCACATTCACTCAGTGTTCGGACAGAACCTGCGTTAGTCGACATGGACTATGGTGAATGGCAGGGAATGCCGCTGACGGAAGTTAAAAAGATATACAAAGACCTTTACATAAAGTGGGAGAAAACTCCGGAATGTGTTAAATTCCCGGGTGGAGAAGGCCTTGATGATGTAAAAAATCGTGCTGTTGCTGCAGTTAATAAGATAGTTAAGAAACACAAAGGCTCCCTCGTTCTTGTATCACACCGCGTGGTGAACAAGGTACTGATTTGCTCTATGCTGGGGCTGGATAACTCCCATTTCTGGAAAATCAGGCAGGAAACATGCGGTATTACTTCGTTTTCATATGAAAAAGGACAATTTGTGCTGATAAAGCACAATGATACATCATTTCTGGGAAATTTATCCGGCGAAAGACTGAATGATTTTTAAGAGGTGGCTGATGAGTAGCATGCTCTGGTCAGGAATTTTCGTTTTAATGTTGACCTGTACTGTGGTGCTTACAGGTTGTACTACTCCAGAGACGAATTCCGGACCAAAAATGACCGCTGTTAGTGAAACAGCCATTCAAGCAACGATAATTACTAATGTTTCCGCGCAAGAGGCGTATGCGTTGATACAGGAAAAATCGGATAGTCCGAATTTCAGGATTCTTGATGTCAGGACACCCGATGAATATAACACCGGACACGTAGAAAGCGCGATTAATATCGACTACAATTCGGATACTTTTAAAGACATACTGGCGACACTGGACAGATCGGATGAATACCTCGTATATTGCCGTGACGGCGAACGCAGTTCCGGGGCCATAGAAATTATGGAAGACCTGGAATTTACCATGATTTATCATATGAACGGCGGGATCATCGAATGGAGTGCAGAAGGCCTGCCTTTTGCCAGGTAACACCATAAGATAAAACCTATCTACATTTCTGGATACTCTGTTATAATATCGGTATGGAAAAACCTCTTCTGGTGCTGTTTGACGGAAATGCCATAATTCACCGCGCCTATCACGCTTTTCGGGCGACCAGACCGCCTACCGTCTTCACAGTTCGAAAAACGGGAGAAATCGTCACGGCAGTTTATGGTTTCGCACAGATGGTATTAAAGTCGATTAATGATTTAAAGCCATCCTGTTGCGCTATTGCTTTCGATACTCCCGAGCCTACTTTCAGACATGAGATGTTCGACCAGTATAAGGCACAGCGCCCTCCGGCTCCTGATGAATTGATTGATCAGTTTGCCAGGGTGAGAAACCTGGTTGAGACTTTCAACATACCTGTATATGAACTGCCGGGTTACGAAGCGGACGATGTTCTCGGCTCATTAAGCCGGCAGGCAGCGGAACAGGAAATAGACACGGTCATCGTAACCGGTGACGGCGATACCATGCAGCTTGTTTCATCCCACGTTAACGTGGTATACCCGCGAAGATCTTTTAGCGATACCATCCGGTTTGATGAAAAGGCAGTGAAGGAAAAATACGGAGTCACTCCCCACCAGATTGTTGACCTCAAGGCACTGGTAGGGGATACCTCCGACAACATACCGGGAGTGCCGGGAATCGGTGAAAAAACGGCGGTAAAACTTATTAACCAGCTCGGCTCGCTGGAAACGATTTATGAACGCATCGATGAGGTTAACCCACCGCGAATACAGTCGATTCTTAAAGAAAACCGTGATATAGCATTCCAGAGTAAAAAACTGGCGACTATCGACGTAAATACGCCGGTAACACTGAATATGGACCAGTGCCAGTTGTATCGTTTTGACCGGAAGAAAACGATGGAACTGTTCCGTGAACTGGAGTTTTTCAGTTTGCTTCAGAGAATTCCCGGTAACGGAGATACGGAATCGGATGATAGTATCACGATTGAACCTGGTGCTGCGGGTGAAACAGACTACCACACCGTAACGGATAATGAAGCCCTCGATTCTTTACTAAATAAGATTTCATCAGCGAAATCATTGACCTTTGATCTTGAAACTGCCAGTCTTGATGCTATTGCCGCCCAGATAGTAGGGTTTTCTTTCTCTGTTAAACCTGGTGAAGCGTTTTATATACCGGTAGGGCATTTCGGCTGGGTACAAACGGAACAACTTCCTGTGGAAGCAGTCCTGGCGCGATTGAAACCGGTGATGGAAGACCCGGCTTTGGAGAAGGTGGCTCATAATGCGAAATTCGATATGACCGTTTATGCCGAAAATGGGGTGGACGTGAGTAATGTTGCCTTTGATACAATGATAGCCGCTCATCTTCTGGATGAGAAAGCTTTAGGACTTAAAAATCTTGCCTTCAGCCGCCTTGGAATAGAAATGACCCCAATTACCGACTTGATAGGAACCGGTTCAAAACAGCTATCGATGTCCCAGGTGGATGTAGCCAGTGCCGCCGAATATGCCTGTGCGGATTCGGACATGACGATACGACTGGCGGAATTATACGGCCCGGAACTGAAGCAGGCGGGGGTATGGGAGCTTTTCACGGATGTTGAAATGCCGCTGGTACCTGTCCTGGTTTCCATGGAGAGAAATGGCGTTGCGCTGGATACAGATCTTATGGCGAAGATGGCGAACGACCTGGGTGGACAGATACTGGCTCTCGAAGGGGAAATATACGAAAGTGCCGGTCACAAGTTTAATATCAATTCACCCAAACAGCTTGGTCCTGTTCTCTTCGAGGAGCTTGGACTGCCGACAGGCGGAAAGCGGAAGGGTAATTATTCCACGGCAGCGTCTGTACTCGAAGACCTTCGCGGCGTTCACCCGATAATCGAACAGATACTGGAATACCGCCAGTTAACTAAAATGAAATCAACCTATATCGACGCTCTTCCCGGTCTGATAAACCTTAAAACAGGCAGGGTGCATACCAGTTTCAACCAGACACGTACTGCAACAGGACGGCTTTCATCGAGTGATCCTAATTTACAAAACATACCTGTACGCGGTGAACTGGCTAAAAAAGTGCGGGAAGCATTCATCGCACAAGGCGATTCCTGGCTAATCAGCGGAGATTATTCCCAGATAGATTTACGGGCACTGGCGCATCTTTCCCAGGATAAAGATCTCGTTGAAGCTTTCCGGAATGATGAAGATATCCATTCTGCCACTGCTGCAAAATTATACGGCATTGCCATGTCTGAAGTTACACCGGATATGCGACGATTCGCGAAAACGGTCAATTTTGGTGTTATTTACGGTATGAGCGACTACGGTCTTGAACAGGCTACCGAAATGTCACGTGAAGAAGCTTCAAAGTTTATCACGGCGTATTTTGAACAGTATCCGGGAATTAAGCGGTATATGGAAGCGACCAAACAGCAGGCGAGAGATACCGGATATGTACAGACGATTCTCGGAAGGCGTCGATCTATCCCCGAGATAAACTCATCGAACCGTCAGGTAAGAGAAGCTGCCGAGAGAATGGCTATTAATATGCCGGTCCAGGGGACTTCGGCCGATATCATTAAACTTGCGATGATTCACCTGTACGACGAAATGAAAAAGCGTGACTTGAAGAGTAAAATGCTGCTCCAGGTCCATGATGAACTTCTTTTCGAAGTAGTCCTGGACGAACTGGAAGAAATGCAAAAACTCGTTCCGGGTATCATGTGTTCGGCTATGGAATTGTCCGTTCCTCTCAAGGTGGATATCAACACAGGTCATAACTGGGCTGAATTGAAGAAATAAGTGCCGGACTGATAAGGCTATCAGGGATTTCAATTATCTGGTACATAGATGTCTTTGGAAAGGACCGGTGAGTGAAGAAGGTTTTTTTCGGATGGATAATCGTTACCGCCGGTCTGATACTCGCCACATATAATAGCGTCCTGTTTGTATATGGATTCACCGCTTTCATGACTCCCATTACTTTGTCTTTCGGCTGGACGTATGCTCAGGTTTCACTGGCTGCCTCTTTACGTGGGCTCCAGACGGGGACCCTCGATCCTCTGGTGGGAGTTGCTGTAGACAGGTGGCCGGCAAGAAGGCTGATGCTGATTGGCCTGGTAATATATGCGGGTGGAGTTATCTTTATCAGCCAGGCAACGAACCTGGCTATGTTCTACGGCGGTTTCTTAATAGTCGGTCTTGGTGGAGCTATCAGCATCACGATGGTCCCCTCTACCGTTATCGCCCGGTGGTTCAAGAAGAACATCGGAAAGGCCAGCGGCTTATTGTCTGTAGGTGTGGCACTGGGTGGAATGTTTACACCTCTGATCGTGAAATCCATAGATATAAACGGCTGGGAAAAGACTCTCATTTGTCTGGCAATCGGCTTCCTGGCTATCGGTATACCCCTGTCTCTCTTTTTTCGTAACAGACCCCAAGAATACGGTATGCTGCCTGACGGTCAGGTGATCGATGAAAAGACGCCGGTGTCTGAAACATCTTCAGGTATGGGAGTTAAGGAAGCTGTAAAAACAAAGGCTTTCTGGGCAATAGGATTTTCTACGATGATGCAGATGATGGCAATACATGCAGTGACTCTGCACATGATGCCCTACCTGGAGAGTCTGGGAATGGAAAGATCGGAGGCTGCTATACCGGTAACAATCTTCTCTGTTATTACCATAACATGCCGGATACTTTACGGAATACTATCTGATATTTTCAGTAAGAGGAATATGCTGGCTATTTCCATGCTTATGACTTCAGCCGGATTACTCCTGTTTCAGTCACTGGATGGCAGTTCCTTTATAATGGTAGTAATATTCACCGTGGTATACGGGATTGGCGCTGCGGGAGCGATGCCCTTACGAACTCCGATTATCAGAGAATACTTCGGAGTGAAGAGGTTTGGTACCATATTCGGAATCCTTGCTCTTTTCCTGACGGTAGGGACGGCTGTGGCAGCACCGCTGGCAGGCTGGGTCTATGACACGAGAGGTGAATATTATCCGATATGGCTGATATTTGCCGGTTTATCTGCGATAGGAATGATACTGATACTGACCATGGAAAAACCTGAGGATGAGCGGCAGAATAGAATTAATGAGGAGATAAAGAATGCCTGAATTACCTGAAGTTGAAACTGTGAGGAATGAACTCACTCCGCATGTTGTCGGACGACGGATCACCGGTCTGACTTTTGAGTGGGACGGAATAGTCAAGAAAATCCCCGTTGAAGATTTTAAGAGAGGTGCTATTGGTCAGGAAATCCTCGCACTTGACAGGCGGGGTAAATATCTCATATTCACCCTAAACAGTGGAAAATATATGATAATTCACCTGAAAATGACCGGTTCGCTGCTGGTACGAAACACCGGTGATGAACTGCCGCGTTTCACACGTGCCGTAATACACCTGGACAATGAAACCGACATTGTATTTCGTGATCCGCGGAAATTCGGTGTCATACGCCTGGTAGATGATCCTGCAAGTATGGTAGGGAAACTGGGCCCGGAACCTTTGAACGATGATTTTACGATTGATGTATTCAAAGAACGGCTGGCAAACCGTAAAGCTCCGATGAAAGCCCTTCTCTGCGACCAGAATGTCATCGCAGGTATCGGCAGTATGTATGCCGATGAAGTGATGTTCGATGCCGGTGTTTACCCTGTACGGCTGCCTGAAAGTCTCTCAGATGAGGAAAAAGAACATTTATATGAAGCTATCCGCCGGATTTTATGGGAAGCAATCGAAAACAAAGGCGCCAGCGTCAACACTTATTATCGCCCGAATGGCAGTAAGGGGACGGCACACTTTGAATTTAATGTGGCTCATCGTGGCGGCCAGCCGTGTAATGTATGCGGTACGCCGATAGAAAGAATGGTTGTACGCGGGCGTGGTACGTACTACTGCCCCAAATGCCAGGCGGATAAATCACACTAAGAAGGTTTCTGCCATCGAACAGCCGCGAATGCCCCGGTCTCAAGTTTTCTTAACTTTCCTTCTTTCTCAATTTCCGCTGCTTTTTCGGGATCTTCATCATTCATGAAATGGACCGCCGTCTCTGCTTTTCCTTCAAGACCAACCAGTGAGAGCAGGTCAGCAGGTGACCGGTAAAAGGCGTTTTCAAGGAGGTGGTCTTCACCTTTTTGACTGCGACGGACTGCCCAGGGACTAAGACTGTTTAATGTTGCCACAACTATAATTCCACCCGGACATGTAACTCTGAACAGCTCATTCACCGCGGTCCGGGCATCCCTGATAAACTCAAGGGCCGTAATGGACACGGTTTTATCGAATACAGAATCCGGAAAGGGCAGTTTAAGCATATCGCCCTGTACGGCGTAAAATGGCAGGTTTTTCAACACTGTTATGGCATTGAGAAGCATTCCGCGGGATATGTCCAGCCCCGTTACTATTGCACCGGATTTCAGGAAGTCGAGTGTAAAAATACCTGTTCCGCATCCGGCATCGAGAATCCTGTCCCCGGGAGATGAGTCGATAAAACGGTTGATAAGTTCCTGCTCCGTTTCAAGCACCAGTTTACCGATGGGTGTGGTAAACCACTGGTTATAGTATTCAACCGAGTCATCGAATAGCTGGTTATCCTTCGTCTTTGCCAACTCCCCTGATAATACTGTCTTTGACGTACTTGCTTGTCAGGGACACAGCCAGGAAAAATATCGGTCTGTCTACTCTGACAACGCGGAGGGGGCAGTGCCGCAGACCGGCGGGACAGTATATCATGCAACTCTTGTTGAGCGTGTATTTTTCATCTTCGAGCCAGAATTCAACCTCGCCGCAGAGATCACTCGGGTTATCGGTATCACTGCCGAAGAAGCCCACCACCTCGTCGAAATCATGTGTGTGGGAGGGGGTCCCTTCATCATCCGTAGCCTTCCAGTACCATGAGGTGATTATGCTGGGCGCGCCTTTGATAACAAAATCTTCAAGCCACAAGATACGGGTTGCCCTCTTGTTGTACTCATCCATCCTGGCGGCTACATCATCGGGTACGATCAGGTCGGTCAGTATGTATTTTTCATATTTTCCTGCCATTTTAGTCTCCTTAAATCTGCTTATACTATTATACGAATGGTGCCCTGAACGATTATTCAACTGCTGCCGGTTGCATTTTTCGAGTTACTGCATGGTACAACGATGCGAAACTCAATCCTGTCCACATCTGGGCGAGTATGATGCCTACTCCGAATAACAGCAGCCCGCCGATAGCAATCGGTATAGCAAGCAAAGCCATCACAAATACCGTCAAGGCATAACCGTTTGTAAGACGCCAACTTTCCTGTATTGCCGCTACAGCGTCCATTTTCTTATCGATTACTAAATAGGGGACAAATGCCAGTTTACAGGCGAATATGATGCCAGGTACTATCAGGAAGATAAATCCGACGAATATTATAATGCCGGTTAAGATATTTGCCAGGAGTATGTTCCAGTAGTTTTCAAGCACTTTTGCCAGGTCATTGACCTCTGGTTTTTCGCCGCGTGCCGCTTTGAGATATGCATACATTACTCCATATCCAAGCGGTCCGGTCACGAGAAGACTGAAAAAGAATTCAAAAACTCCCCATAATCCAAAAGGATCAGCCCAGCTTGAAACAGTGCTTCCTATCCATGAAGGTATGCCTACAATAAAAACGATGATGGTGATCAATAGTAAATTCAGGAAATTCTTACTAAGTTTACTCATACCATTACCGTAGCAGGCTCCTACTTCCGGCGGGTATTCATTGTTGTCCGGTCCTGTATTATCCTGGATAATCATATTTTCCTCTACATAATGTCATTTTTCCACGTGGACACCGTTTATCTTCTCAAGGACTTTGATCAGTGCCTGGGTGCCGTTTTTTCCCTCGCCTTCAGCCTGAAGTTTTTCATACATTTCTTTGACCCGGCTGGTCACCGGCAGGTCAATACCCATTTCACCGGCACTTTCTGTTACCAGGTTCAGGTCCTTGACCAGCAGGTCTATCATAAAGCCAGGTCTGAAATCCCTCTCGATGATTCGAGGCGCCAGGTTTGCCAGTTGCCAGGAACCTGCCGCTCCGCCCTTGACTGCATCAATCGTCTTTTCCAGGTCTACTCCTGATTTTTGGGCGAATATTAGTGCTTCTACGACACTGTTGAGTGTGCCCGTGACAAGAATCTGGTTCACCAGTTTTACTGTCTGTCCCATTCCGTTCAAGCCGACGTGGATAACATTTTTTCCCATAGCCTGTAGTACCGGAAGACATCGTTCGAATACAGCAGTTTCTCCTCCGGTCATTATCGACAGTGTACCGTCGATAGCTCCCTGTTCGCCGCCGCTGACCGGTGCATCCAGCATATGAGCACCTTTCTCCTTCAACCGGGCAGCGATTTCCCTGGTAGCTTCCGGTGAAATTGTACTCATATCTATTACTACCGAGTCCGGCCTGATACTCTCGATCACACCATTTTTACCGAGAATGACACTCTCAACATCCGGAGTGTCGGATACAATAGTAATTATTACCGTGGAGTCGGCGGCTGCTTCGGCAGGAGTATGAGCTTTTTTCGCTCCACGGGAAACCGGTTCGGCGGTCTTCGATTCCGTACGATTATAAACGGTAACATCGAAACCGGCTTTAAGCAGGTTGAGGGACATCGGTTTCCCCATTATCCCCATACCGATAAATCCAATCTTTTTGTCCATATGTAAAATTACTCTCCCGGTACTTATACTAACCTTTTTTCCAGGTAAATGGAATAATAAAGGCAATACATCCAAGCAGGAAAAAGATACTGCCGAATAGTCCCCAGGGGCTCCAGTTTATAGAACTGTCGATAATAAAAAGTACGGCGCACACGAGAAAGAGAAGCCAGCCGGATAGCTGATATTTTCTTTCTCGATTACCGTGCTCTTCTGACACTTATGCCTCTTTCTAATCGAGATACACGCCTAGCACTTTGTATAGCCGCAGCCGTGACAGATGAAGCATCCTTCCTGGTAGGCCAGCAGACTGCCGCAGTCGGGACACTGACCGCCGACATTCCTGGTCAGGTTAAGACTTGGTTGAATCGGCGTATTTGAAGATTCGGAATCGGTTTTACTGTCGATATCCGGGTTATTGTGTCTTTCCAGTACAGTCGCTATTGCGTCGGCACAGGAAAGAATGGATTTCCCCTCGGACCAGGCTA
Organism: uncultured Dehalococcoidales bacterium; assembly: GCA_964493985.1. GTDB lineage: Bacteria > Chloroflexota > Dehalococcoidia > Dehalococcoidales > UBA2162 > MGML01. Next base: position 15,313 of record CAZBQL010000023.1, on the reverse strand, counting down.
TCGAGGGGCAGCGGATACCGCGTAACTGCTTGATGATAGAGTTCATATCGATACCCGCTCTTAGCGCGACCGAGATTAGCCGTCCGATAGCTTCAAGCTGGGCTGAAGCACAGCCGCCGCTTTTACCCAGAGTGAGGAAAACTTCGCAGATACCGAATTCGTCCGAACCTACCGTTACATAGATACCGCCGCATCCGGTCATTACTTCTTCGACTGTCGCTGTGGTAACCTTGGGACGTTCTCTCGGCCTGATACCGGTCCTGACGACCGGTTGTTCAACCTTTTTTTCGACAGGAGCGGTACTTAAAGGCTGGTATTCTCTGCTCTTGTCCCGGTAGATAGTGATGCCCTTTAACCCTTCTTCATAAGCCATCATATATACCTTGGCAATGTCTTCACGGGTAGCGTCTTCAGGGAAATTGACCGTCTTCGAGACGGCGTTGTGGGTAGATTTCTGAAAGGCTGCCTGCATTTTCACGTGCCATTCCGGACTGATATCGTGTGCCGTGACAAAAAGCTTCTTGATGTCTTCAGGAACGTCTTTCATAGAGTGAAGCTGCGTTCCCGTAGCGAGTTGTTCCATCAGCGTATCCGTGTAAAAACCGCGTTCTCTGGCTGCCTGTTCGAAGAAAGGATTTACTTCGACCATCCGGGCGCCGTCAAGTATATTGTGAATATAACTGAGGGCGAAAAGCGGCTCGATACCGCTCGAACAACCGGCAATGATACTGAGTGTTCCGGTAGGGGCGATGGTAGTACAGGTGGCATTCCTTGGCCTTGGCCCTTCGGAAGTGTCGTATATACTGCCCTTTAAGGCCGGGAAAACTCCTCTTTCTTCTGCAAGGGCTACGGAAGCTTTCATAGCCTCGTCGTTAACGAACTTCATTATTTCTTCACCTGTCTGTAAACCTTTGTCGGAATTATAAGGTATACCCATCTGGATAAGCATATCAGCGAAACCCATTATGCCAAGGCCTATTTTCCTGGTATTTCTGGTCATCTCGGCTATTGACGGTAGAGGAAATCGATTGACATCGATCACATTGTCAAGGAATCTTACTGCTATCCTGATAGTAGAAGCCAGTTTTTCATTATCGATAACCATTTCCCCTTTGGATTCCTTTAGCATGTGGTTGAGATTTATTGAACCGAGATTGCATGATTCATAGGGCAGCAGCGGCTGTTCGCCGCAGGGATTGGTGCTTTCTATTTTCCCCAGTTGAGGAGTAGGGTTACTTTCATTGATACGGTCGATAAACACGATACCGGGATCACCGGTCTTCCATGCCATATCGACTATCTGGTCGAATAAGTCTTTCGCCTTAACAGTATTCTGTATCTCTCCGGTACGCGGATTGATAAGGTTAAAGTCGGAATCCGCCTTGACAGCTTCCATGAATTCTTCTGTCACTGCGACTGAAAGGTTGAAGTTAGTCAGTGATCTCATATCCTGTTTGGCGGTGATGAACTTCATTATATCAGGATGGTCGATATTCAGAATTGCCATGTTGGCACCGCGACGCGTTCCTCCCTGTTTTATTACGTCAGTCGTCGCATCGAAAGCTTTCATGAAAGAAATAGGTCCGCTGGCAACGCCACCGGTCGAACCGACCCTGTCCGTTTCAGGTCTGAGTCGTGTAAATGAGAATCCGGTTCCACCGCCGCTCTTATGGATAAGAGCAGTATTCTTCACAGCATCGAATATCGATTCCATGGTATCTTCTATAGGAAGAACGAAACACGCCGAAAGCTGACCGAGTTCTCTGCCGGCATTCATCAGGGTAGGGGAGTTTGGTAGAAAGTCCAGGTTCTCCATTATGTTATAAAATTCTTCTTCCACGGCGGCTGTATCGGCAGATTCAATATATCCGGTTTCCGCAGCAGCTATTGCTTTAGCTACACGGCGAAAGAGTTCCGCAGGTGTTTCGATTACCTGTCCTTCCTTGTCCTTCTGAAGATAACGACGTTCGAGGACACGGAGAGCATTTTCAGTTAATTCAAGGCCGTCCTGTGATTGGATGAATGTTTCAGCCCCGGTCATTTGTTCTGCCATCGGTTCGGCCTCCTTTTTATTAGTCACAGGTGTTTCTTCTGGCTTTTCATGGTTCATGATTGTTGCTTCCTGATTTATGCTTGAATTTGGTCTGTCGTCATCGGATTCGAGTATCTCTTTGACTATTGCCTGTATCTCAGCTCTGCTTGGAACACGCCGGGGAGTCGTACGTACCTTAGGAACGAGGTCCTCCATACCTGGAAACGGTTGAGCATGTTCGAGACGTTCGATTACCCGGCTTGTAAGCTGCTCTATCTTGTCTTTGTCACGCAGCCCCATAGACTCAGCATCGGCAACGACTGCCTTAAGTATCGCAGTACGGTTCAATTCAGTCAGTCGCCTGTTTTTTGACTTTTCTCCCTCACTCATCGTCGGCTCCTGTGACGGGTCTTTGTGGGTGTAGATAATTCTTCCTCAGGTATTAACGGTAACTGGCTGGATGTATCGCGTATTTCCGGTTCGTCACTTACAAGTGTATCTATTTCACGCTTTAACGCTGTAATATCGGTAAAGTCACGATATACACTGGCAAACCGTATGTAGGCAATATAGTCCAGACCCTTGAGCCTGTTCATTACCATATCGCCGATCGCGGTACTTGGTATTTCCACTTTGTTAAGCGATTCAAGTTCGGTTTCGATATCGTCTGCCAGCTTATCTATGGTGCCGGTAGGAAGAGGTCGTTTTTCGCAAGCTTTACGTATACCCGTGAGGAGTTTATCCTTGTTAAACTCCTCACGACGCTGGTCTTTCTTGATTACATAAAGACCTGCCGGCTGTAGACGTTCATAGGTGGTGAAACGAGCATTACAACTAAGGCAAAGACGCCGACGCCGTATCCCGTCGTTGGTATCGCGGGAGTCGATCACCCTTGAATCATGATATCCACAATACGGACAATTCATACCACAACCCCACACTATGTAGAATGGAAGACTAAGATAACACAATATATAGTGTTTTGTCAAGAAGGTTCTAGGTAATTAGGGTGTTGGTAAACCATTAAAGTTTATTGAAGGATAACCGGCTAAGAATAGAAAAAAATTTCCCCTCTCACACAGTGGATTTGTCGCAGAGCATGTCGGTTTACCGGGTGAGAGGGGAAATAAAGGGGGGTGAGTACTCAGGTTCAAGTACGAGTTAACCGTTTAATTCAAGTCAGGGAGTACTCCTGGGAATTGTTAGATTCAGTTAAACAGCAGATTCCCATCACGAAGGGTATCACGGCTGTAATTATTAAATAAACAACCTTACCATACAGCCATTTGCTGCTATATTACCCACCCTTTTAAGGAAGCATATTCAATTTTTAGTATTCAGGTCTTCCTGCTAGTTTTTATGCGATATTGTCTTTTCTATTCTATAAGCTGGTGCTCCGGCCGAACGACGATGACCGAAGAGAGGGCGACGCAGGAATGAAGGGACATCGAGTTCGTCTTCACGGGACCTGAGATTAGTAAGGAATTCCTTCATCTCTTCGTCTTTACTCATATCGATTCTGGTGTCTTTGGCCAGGAATCCAGTTGCTATTAAGGTGATCTTGATTGAGTTTTCCATACTCGGGTCGTGGGCAACACCAAAGATGATGTTAGCTTCGGGATCTACTGCCTGCTTGATAACCTCGGCCGCTTCATTGACTTCGAATAAGGTAAGACTGCTGTCTCCGACGATATTGAACAGGACGCCTTTAGCACCGCCGGCTGAAGAATCAAGAAGCGGACTCGCCAGTGCTTGCTTGGCGGCATCGACGGCCCGATTCTGGCCTGTACCGCTACCCATGGACATCCATGCCGGTCCGGAATCTTTCATTACCTTGTTAACATCGGCAAAATCAAGGTTGATAACGCCGGGTACCGTAATCACGTCGGATATCGCCTGAACACCGTGCCTGAGTACATCATCGGCCATCTTGAAAGCAGAATCAACGCCGGTTTTCTGGTCACAAAGGTCAAGCAGCCGGTCGTTCGGAATTATGATGAGAGTATCTACTTTATCCATAAGATTACTAATTCCATCTTCTGCAACGGCAGTCCTGTTATGTCCTTCGAAACTGAAAGGTTTTGTCACAACAGCTATTGTCAGGGCTCCGCTCTGTTTCGCGATTTCAGCAACTACTGGAGCAGCGCCGGTACCGGTTCCACCGCCCATGCCGGCAGTAATGAATACCATGTCAGCTCCGGTGATAATACCTTTGAGATCATCACGGCTTTCTTCGGCTGCTTTTTGACCGAGGGTATGATCGCCGCCAACTCCGAGTCCTCTTGTCAGACGTTCCCCTATCTGGACGCGGGTTGGAGCTTCTGTAAGTGCCATCGCCTGGGCATCAGTATTCATTGCTATAAATTCAACGCCCTGGATATTCTCCTGGACCATTCGAGTTACTGCGTTGCATCCACCGCCGCCCAGTCCGATAACCTTAATCTTTGCAGGATTTAGTGTAAAACTTGACTTAGCCATCTCCTCCTCCTTTATTCACTACATAAAATACATGTGATGGTGTGTTGATCATTTAACCGAACAAGCTTTTTAATTGGGTTACCAGCTTCCGCAAGCCCAGGTTAAATCCCAGGGGCTTCCGTTGTCTCCTGTTTTTTGCTCCCCACAGTAACAGACCTACACTGGTTGCGTACGCCGGATCACAAAGGGTATCGCTGATTCCGGGTACATTTATCGGACTCCCAACTCTCACCGGGAGTCTCATGATATCGCGTCCAAGTATGTCTATTCCTGGCAGGTTGGAACTTCCGCCGGTAAGTATCAGTCCGGCGGGAATCAGTGATTCATAATCAGAGCGTGGTAACTCAAGTACTATAAGTCTCAGGATTTCTTCAACACGGGCCCTGACGATTTCCGAGAGATCCTGATATGAGATACCATGCCCGTTTGTTGCTGTTTCATTTTTCTCTACCTGGCCTTCATAGACCGGCAATAAGCTGCCATACCTCTTCTTCATTTCTTCAGCCACTTCGAATGGCAGTCCGAGACCTATAGCTACATCTCTGGTAAGCTGGTATCCGGCAACAGGAAGGATAGCGGTGTGCCAGATACTGCCGTCTTTAAAGATTGCTACGTCTGTTGTGCCGCCACCAATATCGGCCAGAGCGACACCTACCTGTTTTTCATCCGGAGTCAATACGGATTCACCGCTGGCAAGAGGTTCGAGAACAAGGTCATCGATATCGATTCCCAGACCTCTTATGCATTTGGTCATGTTCTGTATCGACGCAACTGCGGCTGTGATGACATGGGTTTCCACGTCCAGTCGGAAGCCGTGCATGCCTACGGGGTTCTTTACTCCGGCCTGACCGTCAACTGCATACTGCCTGGGGATTACGTGAAGCAGTTTTCTGTCACTGGGTACCTTGATATTCTGGGCGTTCTGGAGTACCCGTTTCAGGTCATCAGGCCGCACCAGGCGGTCATCCCGGGTTATGGCTACTACTCCCTGGTTGTTCAGTGAAGTCACGTGCCTGCCCGTAACACCTACATATGCTGATTCTACTTTATATCCACTTGATTGCTCTGCTTTCCTCACTGATTCGCGGATAGCTTCTTTTGCATCGTTGATGTTGACTACAAGCCCCTTATGAAGTCCATTTGACGGTGAGATACCTACACCGGCTACCTGTAGTTTATTTGAATCATTTACTTCGGCAATAGTCGTACATATCTTGGTTGTACCAACATCAATAGAGACTATTGTGTTCCGCTTGCTCATTTACCCCCTCCTTCTTATATAGATTTCGCCTTCTGTATGCTGGCTGAGCATTCACATTTGATTACCCCCTTCTGTAGTGTTAATACATTACGTTGTTAATTTACTATCGATAAAAACGCGTATGTTTGTCTTAGTTTCTTTAACAGTGCAGGGCGTTTCCAGACATTAGCATTGGGGGGGATTTCCGCAGCAGAACGTAATTCTTCCATAATGCTATATGGTTCTTCCTGCGCAATAATGTGTTCGGCAGCTCTCAGTCTGGCGCTGCGAGATCTCGGGTTTCTCTTTATCTCTTCAGGTGAAGGTGCGATTATCCTTTTATTAATCTGCCTTAGACTGGCAGTGTGGCCACAGGTGCAAATCGGAATTTCGGGAGGGCATATGCAATCTGTTGATTCTCTTTGCATAAATTGTTTAACAATCCTGTCCTCAAGCGAATGATAACTGATTACAACCAGTCTCCCCTGGTATCCCAGCAGGTCCATAGCTTGTTTCAAAGCTAATTCAAGATGATCGAGTTCCTGGTTTACCGCGATACGTATAGCCTGGAAAGTCTTTGTGGCCGGATGTATCTTGCGCTGCCGCTTCCCAACTCCCCGTTCGATGATTCTCGCAAGTTCTGCCGTATTATTTATCGGGCGTTCCTGTACGATATTCCTGGCTATTCGGCGTGCTGCGGTCTCTTCGCCGTATGTCCAGATTAGACGGGCGAGTTCGTCTTCAGGATAATTATTGACGATATCGGACGCGGTTATTTCCTGATCAGGGCTAAACCTCATATCGAGAGGAGCTTTATGCTGGAAACTGAAGCCTCTTTCGTTATCGTTAAGCTGAAGAGAGGATAGTCCCAGGTCAAAAAGAATCCCGTGAACAGGAACGAAATCATGTTTATAACAGATAGATTTCAGATTCACGAAATTATCGTTGATAAGCAGAACGGAGTTACCGTATTTGCTGAGTCGCTGGCTTGCAGACCTTATAGCTTCAGGATCAGCATCGATTCCCAGGAGTTGCCCACCCGGAGAAATGTGTTCGAGAATAGCGGCGGCGTGACCGCCACTTCCCAGCGTACAGTCGATATATCGACCGCCCGGTTGTACGGCGAGCGCCTGAATTACCTCTTCAGTTAGAACCGGGATATGAGCAGGTGACATCATTTGTATACTCACTAATGTCGTTCCAGGCTTTCTATAATCTGCCAGGCTTGTTCCTGGCTAATAGATTTTTCTGCTTCCCACTGCTCCTTATTCCACAGCTCGAGATAGGTGTTTACTCCTGCAACTATTAATTCGTCTTCTATACCCGCATACTCACGCAATGGGACCGGTAGGGCGATTCTTCCCTGATTATCAATTTGTAAATTAAAGGCTGTTGCAAAGAATGCCCTGTTAAGTCTTCTTAATTTGCTTGCAGCAATAGTACCACTGGTCAGTGAATCAGCCAGCTTATTCCATTCCGGTATCGAGTAAGCGATAATGCATTTTTCAGGCCCTGCGGCAAGCACCACGCCGTCTTTTAGGTCCTTACGGAACTTGGGCGGGATTGGTACCCGGCCTTTTTCATCTATTTTGTATTCGAACTCACCTAAAAACATGTAATTGCCCTTTATGGCCTATCCATTTATTACCACAATCTACCCCTTTTTACCAATATCTACCATTTTGCACCTAATATTTTATTTTGTCAACCCCCTTTTACATAAATTTTTAAAAATTATGGAAAATTTAACATAAACCTGTATTCGAGCGTAATTTTTTCTGATTGTTTGTTGATAAATAGTGAAATTTGAATATTTTTACTTGGAAAAGCGAGTCTTTTTATTGCCTTAGGGGAGGAAGTGGGGAACTTTTCAGACCCGGTATGTTAAAATACTTTCGGAAAAATGAGAATCGATATTTTAACGCTTTTTCCTGAAATGTTCGAAAGCATACTGAATACTGCTATATTTAAAAGGGCTTGCGAACGGGGCCTTGTGGAAGTAATTGTGCGGAACATACGTGACTATACTCACGACAAGCACCGTACTGTTGACGATTATCCATATGGCGGCGGGGCCGGAATGGTACTGAAACCTGAGCCGATATTCGAGGCGGTAGAAGCTATCCTCGATGAGACAGGAAAACGCCATAATAATAAGGAAGAAGTTCAGGTAATTCTACTTACTCCGCAGGGCAGAAAGTTTTCACAGTCAATAGCAGCAGAGATTTCACAGCATAACCATTTAATTCTAATATGCGGCCACTATGAGGGTGTTGATGAACGAGTACGAGAATATCTCGTAAATGACGAGATCAGCATCGGAGATTATGTACTGAGTGGCGGAGAGACGGCGGCAATGGTGGTTGCCGACGCGGTGGTACGACTGGTGCCGGAAGTACTCGGTTCGGCAGAGTCTCACGTGGAAGAATCGTATAATGCGGGTCTGCTTGAATATCCGCAGTATACGAGACCACCGGATTATCGAGGATGGGAAGTACCGGAAATCCTTCTTTCAGGCAACCATGGAGAGATAGCCAGATGGCGTCGAGAGCAGGCTATATTCCGTACGGCATCGCGTCGACCGGACCTGTTAAAGAACGCGGAGTTAACGCCTGAAGAAAAAGCGCAGGTAGAGGGGTTACACAAACCTTCAGATTAAGATATAATGGTAAGCGGAAAGGTATAACATAATTATGAATATGGAATCGGTTGTTGAAGTAAAACCAAATCCCAATATCCCTGAAATAACCTCGGGAGATACGGTAAGAGTGAGCAGCAAGATTGTCGAAGGCGACAAAGAACGTATCCAGGTATTTCAGGGAGTAGTAATTAAAATCAGACGCCGCGGAATCGGTTCCTCCTTCACTGTCCGGCGAGTCGCATACGGTGTTGGCGTAGAACGTACATTCCCATTTTATTCACCCCGTGTCGAGAAAGTGGAACTTGTCCGGCGTGGTAAAAAGCGCCGTGCCAAGTTGTATTATCTGCGTGGGCTTAGCGCCAAGACAGCTCGTCTGCGGGAAAGGCGGTTGACCCAGCAGGAACTGGAGCGCGAACAGGAACGAATACAGAAGATCGAGGAAGAAAAGGCACGCCTGAAAGCGGAACAGGAAACTCCAGCAGTTGAAGAGACGATAAGCGAACAGGAAACAGATGTAGAAACCGAACCGGTTACCGAGGAGAAAGCCGGTGGGGAGCCGGTAGATGAGATAGTTGAAGAGCCGGTATCAGAAAACGTCGCTGAATCCGAAGGTGACTCAGAAGCAGTTTCCGATGCGATAGAAGAACCTGTGGTGGACCAGGAAGAGAATGTCGAAACCGTAGTGGAAAAGGAAGAAACTACGGAACAGGAAGAAAAGAAAGAATAGTCATTATCTCATCGGAGTGAATGATGAGATATGCTGAAGTCAGTGTTAATTCCCCGGCTGCGCAACGCAGAACGTTCAGTTATTCCATACCGCCGGAATTAAACATACGACCAGGTCAAGCGGTATGGATTCCTTTTGGTGAAAGACTCCTCCAGGGCATTGTGATGGAGTTGACCGGGTATCCCGCGGTAGAGGAAACCAGGGATATCCTGGATGTTATTGAGCCTGATCCTGTACTTTCTCCCGAGCAGATCAAGCTGGCTTACTGGATAAGCCGTTATTATCTGACTCCTCTGTTCGATGCGGTATCGCTAATGCTGCCGCCCGGTTACCAGAGAAAAGCGGTGACCTTCATCAGAACCACCGTAGATACCGATTTCGACCTTTCATCGCTTACCTCAGATCAAACCTTGTTCGTTGAATATCTTCTGCGGGAAGGGCGGACTTCGCAAAAAACTCTTGAGAAACAGTTCGGCCAGAAAAAGGCGCAGCGCCTGGTATCCTGGCTGGTAAAAAGCGGACATGGAGTCAGGGAATATGAACTCGAACCTGTAAAAGCGCGACCGAAAACGGACTCATATGCCAGGTTAACGCTTGATTCTGTCGGAGGTGAAAACACTCTTGCCAAACTTCAAAACACCCCGAGAGCGCAAAAACAAGCTGCTCTGTATGAGTTCCTGAAAGAAACAGGAAAGCCGGTATCGATATCGGAAGCCCTCCGTCTTACCGGATGTACCAGGTCGACTCTTGATGCACTTATTAAAAAAGGCCTTGCGGTGGCAGAGCAGGTAGAGGTCAGGCGTGATCCGTTGTCAGACAATGCAGTTAACCTGTCATTTCCCCTTACTCTTACCAGAGACCAGGAAACTGCTTTCAGTACCATTCGTAAAAGCCTTTCAAGAGGAAGCAAACCGCGACCGGATATATTCCTGCTTCACGGTGTTACCGGCAGTGGAAAAACCGAGATATACCTGCAATCTTTAGCTGAAACGATCAGTCACGGGAAAAGGGGAATAGTCCTTGTCCCTGAAATATCCTTAACCCCTCAGACAATCGAACGATTCGCTTCACGCTTTCCCGGGAGGGTAGCCGTATTACACAGCCAGCTTTCACTTGGCGAGAGGTATGACGAATGGCGACGCATAAGGAAAGGTCAGGCTGATGTGGTTATCGGTCCTCGAAGCGCCGTGTTCGCTCCTCAGCCGGATTTAGGTCTGATAATCCTTGACGAAGAACATGAATGGACATATAAGCAGCAGGATAATCCACGTTACCATGCCCGTGACGTGGCAATAAAACTTGCCGAATTAACAGGAGCGATCGTAATCCTGGGCAGCGCAACTCCCGATGTGGAATCATATTATCATGCGAAAAATGGTGATTATCAGCTTCTTGGACTTCCCGGTCGCGTTACTCCTTACGAAAACACCCCTTTACCCGGTGTCGAAGTAATTGACCTGCGTGATGAATTAAAGTCGGGGAACCGTAGTATGTTCAGCCGGTCGATGTCCGCTGCAATTAAACGGGCACTGGCCGGTAATGAGCAGGTGATACTTTTTCTGAACCGGCGAGGTGCCGCTACATATATCCAGTGCCGTGACTGCGGTTTTGTGCTGAGATGCCGGCGCTGTGATGTTCCCTTAACCTATCACCTTGATGAAGACATGCTGGTCTGCCACCAGTGTAATTACCGGACAAGTGTTCCGGGGACCTGTCCTCAATGCGGCAGCAAACGTATAAAGTTCCTGGGCGTCGGTACCCAGAAACTTGAAGAGGAAGCAAAAGCCGCTTTCCCGGGAGCAAGATTGTTGAGATGGGACAGTGATACAACCGGACGAAGAGATTCACATCGCCGGATACTCGAAAAATTCAAAAACCACGAAGCCGACATATTAATAGGTACGCAGATGATTACCAAAGGACTCGATCTGCCGCGCGTAACCCTGGTCGGTGTGATCAGTTCCGATACTGCTTTGAATCTCCCGGATTTTCGGGCGGGAGAAAGAACGTTCCAGCTATTGACACAGGTTGCCGGCAGGGCAGGGCGTGGTCCGCTGGGTGGCCAGGTAATAATCCAGACCTATTCCCCTGACCATTATGCGATACAGGCAGCAGCCAGGCATGATTACCAGGGACTTTACAGCCAGGAAATAGAGTACAGGCGACAGTTACGCTACCCGCCGTTCAGTCAGCTTGCCAGTATGATATTTTCACACCGTAATGAGAATGCCTGTCGGAAAGAAGCTGAGAGATTAAAGAGGCTTATCAACAATGAAATTAATGTGCAGGGAATATCAGGGATAAGTATTATCGGTCCTGCACCTGCTTTCATTCACCGGCTTCGTGGCAGGTACCGGTGGCAGATTGTGTTGCGTGGCTCCGAATTATCTGAGTTTCTTGGATCTGTTCCGGTACCCCAGGGATGGGCAATCGACATTGACCCTGTAGGACTCTAGAAGCTACAATTATATATAGGTATATATAGGAAATACACGTATAGACTCAATTTCCGTGGAGGTATGATGGCTGTAATTCCTATCCGTATAGCCCCTGACCCTGTACTAAGGCAGAAGGCAAAACGTGTCCGCAATATTGATGCGTCGGTCCACAAGCTGATAAAGGATATGCTGGAAACTATGCATGATGCACCTGGTGTCGGGCTTGCCGCGCCCCAGGTAGGTGTACCGTTACGCGTGATTGTCATCGGTATTCCGGAGCAGGAAGATTTTGCCCTGATTAATCCGGAAGTGGTGAAAACCAGGGGTGAACGGGTAGTTTCTGAAGGCTGTTTGAGTATCCCGGGTTATGTGGGACAGTTGAAGCGTGCTGAATCTGTAACCGTAAAAGGACGTGATCCCAATGGTAAGGAAGTCCGGATAAAAGCTGAAGAACTGCTCGCCCAAGCACTGGAGCACGAGATCGATCATGTGAACGGGATACTTTATACGGACAGACTTGAGAGCGAAAATGATCTGAAAAAGATAGAACCACAAGACGTTGAAGAAGCCGAACTTTAAACAGTTTTCGTTACCAATGGGGACTGGACTAAGCTCCAGTCCCCATTTTTTTCTTTAAGTGTTTTTTAGAATCCGTCAGCACAGGCCGGTCTATACCTGGTACTCATTATCCTGTCCCAGACTGGCAGGCTGTTCGGATCGTTAACATCCAGCCGACCCATCCGTGCGGCTTCGGTAGCGCTGACCTGTCCGAAGTAGAGCAAAGGCAACGTGCTTGCAGGCATTTCCAACTGAGGTGTTTCACTGCCGGGCGTTATTGTTGCACCATCCGGAGAAGTCTCCATTATCCAGGTCCCCTGGTTCCACCTGCAAAGGTCATCGTTGATCTTGAAGATAAGTTTACCTTCTTCATCATAACCTCTCTGCGGTAACGCTCCTGCAACGTCGACTATACGGCCATACATCCCATCCGTTGACTTCACTTTAAGCATTCGTGGCTCTTTAAGAAGGCAGGGGAGCGGATCATAAACCGGTACCTGCCCCCACTTGACCTCGTCCAAAATGTCCATTCTGTTGAAAAACTCCCATATTCCTCTGTATGCAGATGGTGTAAGCCATATCAAGTCGTTAATATGAATGTTGTGAGCAAACTGTTTTCCCTGTACAGGTCTTACAGTATATATAGCGTATCCCAGGTCTTTCCTGTCTTCTTCATATATTACTTTGAACTGCTCAACATGTTCCTGCGGCCGCGGTGATAACCGTCTTTTCCACATGTCTTCGCTGCGTCTCACATATCCGGTCCTCACGTTGATAAATTGCTCATACAAATCATTAAGAGCGCTGACTTCATCATCTCTGACTTCTTTCAGACTTCCTTTTGGTTCGTGTCCGGCTATGAATTCAAGATAACGTGGTTCCACGGAATATGAATTTACAGTAACCACCGGTGAGTATTCATAACGACGATATATTGCTGCTCTGGAAGCATATAATGCAGCTACGGATACTTCGCCTTCTTCGTGGAGTATCTCGAAATGCCTGGTGGTAATCTTCCTCAGTGTTCCCAGTCTTCTGGACACAGGTAATGTCCCTACGATAGTTACCCCGGCTACGGGTACATCTTTGCCGTTTACCACTACCGTTAACGGCCACGCTCCGTACGAAGTGACCAGTTGACCATCGATGAATCCGCAGAGGGTCTGCTCAGGAGTGGGAAGATGGTCCATGGGGGGGATCATCAACGCGGTTTCAGCAACTCTTTTACAATCAACCATTTCTTCCGGTTTTGCCTGACGAATTTCCAGTTTCATGTTTCTCCTTTTTCCGGAAGTATCCGGTTTTATTTATTTATCCATATTGTTATGGAGATAATCTATCGCCCATTGTATGATGTCTTCATCAAAATATTCGTAGTCCGGGGTTATGCCCTTTCCCTCAATCATTCTTCCATTTGGAGTAAGCCAGCGGTGGGTGGTAATATAAATACCCGAGCCGTCCTTCAGTGTATGCAGCGTGTTCACACTGCCTTTTCCGTAAGTGACCGTACCGATAACAACGGCCCGTTCATAGTCCTGTAGTGCTCCCGAAAGTACCTCACTCGCGCTTGCTGTGAAGTTGTCGGTAAGGATTGCCATCGGCAGGTCGGTCTTTTCACCGCTGTCCTTAACGGCGTAAGATGTCCGGTTGCCCTTGTTGTCTTCAGAGAACAGCACGTATCCGTTGTCAAGAAAGCGGCTGGTAACATCGACGACGGAGTCAAGCAGTCCACCCGGATTACTGCGAAGGTCAAGTACAATCCCTTTTGCCGAATCTGAGTCGATTTCTTCAAATACCGGTGTCAGTTCTTCATTTGTCCTTTCTGAGAAATTGCTTATATGTATATAAGCGATATCATCCATCAGTTCGTAATAAACACTGGACAGCTTTATTTCGTCTCTTACGATAGAAAGGTTTACAGGTTCGGTCTCATCCATATGCTGAACGAGAATGTCTACCGTAGTCCCTTTTGGTCCGCGTATGAGAAGAACGACTTCGTTCAGTGTCATGTCATCGACAGGTTGGCCTTCCACTTCAAGAACTATATCCCCGGCTCTGATACCTGCTTCCTCCGCCGGAGAACCGGTGATAGGAGCAATAATCGTTATCTTATCATCTCTCATACCGACATAGGCACCGATACCTTCAAATTTTCCTTCTATACCGCCCATGCTCAGTTCAAAAGATTCGGGACTCAGATACGATGAATAAGGATCGTCCAGTGCTTCGACGAGACCTTCAATGGCTCCCTGGCTGAGTGTCGATGCATCCAATCTATCTCTGTCTACATAGTCATTCCATATAATCTCCCAGACCTGTTCTACTACTCCCAGCCCCAGGTCTTCACGTGAAATGTTGTCATTTCCCACGATGCAACCTGCGCCGAAAACGATTGCCAGGCTGGCAACGATAAGGACGCTAATAGTTGCTGTTTTAATTATTTTTAACATTGGACTGTCCTTCTGGTTTATTTCCTGGTTAAAAACTTCAGGTTTATCAAGTTACCTATACAATGATACCATAAGTCGGCTTGAAGCTGAGCGCCGGTGAATGATAGTATGCTAGTAATGAAATACAAAGCAGTAATTTTCGACCTGTTCGGCACGCTGGTACACAAGTTTCCGGTAGACGAGAGTATTAGCATCCTGTGGGACATGTCCGGTGTGCTTGATGTCGACGCCGATGCTTTTACGCAATCATGGTTCGACAGTTTCAGCGAACGGCATTCGGGATGTTTCCCTGACCTTGAAGCTGATATAGAGTACGTTTCTCAGAAACTGGGAATAAGGCCCGATGAAGAACAGCTAAGGAAGGCGGCGCAGATAAACCTGGATTATGTAGCCACTCATATTATTCCCAGGGAAGGCGCTGTTGAGCTGCTTACATGGCTCAGAAAAAATGGATATAAAACAGGGCTTGTCAGTAACTGGTCCGATGAAGTGCCGACTGTCTGGAATGATATTCCTTTGTCCGGTTATTTCGACGTTTCCGTATTTTCCTGCAGGGTGGGGATCATGAAACCTGATCCACGAATCTATCACATGGCATGTGACCAATTATCGCTTAAGCCCGAAGACTGCCTTTTCGTGGGAGATGGCGACAGCAGTGAACTGTCGGGCGCTGCCGGAGTAGGGATGAGTACCGTACTGGTAAGCGACAGCAAGGTGGAACACTGGTCAGGCAGGCAGATTTCCTCACT
>CAZBQL010000022.1:35670-39615 GCA_964493985.1 uncultured Dehalococcoidales bacterium | reverse complement strand
AGCAGGGGACTCATAAGCCCTTGGTCGGTGGTCCGAATCCACCCGTTGCCACCATATGTTTTCATACTTGCCATATCCTACCTATGAAATAAACCTGGACCGAACGATACTGAAATAAGGAGGAAACATGACATCAGATTATGAGATCAGAAGGGCTGCACAGGCAAAAAGAGCCCAGGAAGAAGAACAGGCCGAGCGGCAAAAAGAGATAATCCTCGGTGAAACGACCGGTACGGTTGAAAGGGATATCAGCAGTGGACAGGAATTAAAGGTAAAAGTCCATGATGTCGACGATATGCGCTTAAAGCCATCAAAAGACCTGAAAAAAGGAGACATTCTTAAAATCACCATAAAAGCAGATCCCTTATTAGGCGGAGAGCGTAAACTCTTATGGGGAAGAGAGAAACCGTCATACCCGGATGAAGCATCCGGTACCATGAAAGGGAAAATCAAAGTAAACCATGATATGAGCCTTAAAATCGACCATATAGAGGTAAACAAATTTCAGTCATCCGTCGAGTTGGATAAAGGAGATTCGATACGGGTAATCATAGAGAAATCATAGGTTGGTGTTCCTGAAGAAGTAACAGGGTAGTCCGAATCCGTCCCATTGCTGCCTTTTCGTATATATTCCTGAATAAGTCGTTGTAAGATAATGATCTGGAGATATGTAATCCTCTGGTTAGGCTTAGTACTTCTTGCCATTCTGAATGGTCTGATGAGAGAAAAAGTCTTTCGTCGTTATCTTGGTGAGTAAAAAGCGCATCAAGCCTCTACCTTCTCATTTATATTATTAATAGGAGTTTATGTCTGGGTCTTCTCCAATATATGGCCTTTGAAATCCTTGAATCAAGCGCTATTAATCGGTGGAATATGGTTATTCCTCACCGTTATTTTCGAGTTCATCTTCGGTCATTATGCGATGAAGAAACGGTGGCAGACATTGTTTGCTGACTATAATATAGGTAAAGGCCGGACCTGGATATTGGTATTACTCTGGACACTCTTCGCACCAGTCGCTTTTTTTCAACTGTAGGTCCAGATACATCCATCACGACCGTTTTTTTAAGGTCATTATTCTCATTATTACACCCGTTTTTCAAATTTTGGTTAGCAGCTATTCTTCCCGGGCCGAATCATTACCGAAGATTGGCCTAATCTCTGGATTACCGGAATGTGTTTGAGTATACGAAAATACGGCGAGGAGCACAGGTAACTCTGCATACAGCATCACTCCCACCCGAATATCATTGAAATGTCATAGTTTTGTAATTATTCCCCTTTGGATTTTATTACTTCTATATCGACTGCCTTTTAGAATTAGAAAGGTAATCCGGAGCATTTTTTATTGTATATCCCGTGATATTCTAAAGCACCGTATAGCAGCTTCAGGAACGGATAACACCGAAGAAGGCGTTTAACTCATGTTACATCTGAAATTCGATCATGATCTATTCTGGAGAACTGAAAGCCCTGCCGGTGTTTACCGAGTTCGCAAAAAAAAAAGCAAAAAAAAACTGTAGCTAATTCAGGAATTAAGGAGGAATAAAGAAATGGCGAAGATGGACCCGGTAGTTCACTTTGAAATGCCCTATCAAAGCAGCGAACGGCTCATAAAATTTTACTCAAAGGCCTTTGGCTGGAAGATGCAAAAGTTCGGCGAAGAGATGGGTAATTACATAACCGCAGCCACGACGGAAACAGATGAAAATAACATGATAAAGAATCCGGGTGCTATCAACGGCGGTTTCTTTCCAAAGAATTCCGACTCCGCTCAGTACCCGTCGGTGGTTATTTCCGTGGACAACATCAGGGAAGCAATGAAGAGGGTCGCCGATGCCGGCGGAAAAGTACTTGGAGAACCGGTGGAGATTCCAGGCGTCGGGCAGTATGTTTCCTCCAATGATACGGAAAACAATCGATTAAGCTTGCTGCAGCCATCCATGAAATAGATTCGTGAGTCAATGGACCATACTCTGCTCTGGAGGAAAGAATCGACCTTAAAATATAAACGAGGGCAATATAGTGAAAAGACTATCCTTTCTAATGCCGGTTTTTATGTTCTTTATTTTATTAACAGCGGTATCATGTACCGGTTCTGTTCCTCGAGAATTGACTACCAATGAAAATCTCTGGAAGGACCAGGAATTAAGGGACTATGATTTTACACTTGAACGCCAGTGCTTCTGTCCGGAGGACTGGCGTGGACCTGTCAAAATACAGGTACGTGATGGAATTACAGTGTCGATAACCTATGTATCCAGCGGCGAGCCAATTACCGATAGCAAGTTCGATAATGCGAGTACTATCGATAAGCTTTTCACAATATTAGAAAACGCGTATGAAGGCAAAGGTGATTTTGAGCAAAAAGCGGACACCATCAACGTAACCTATGACTCTCAAATGGGGTATCCTGTAATCTTCTTTATTGATGTCTCACCGTTAATTGCCGATGAGGAAGTCGGTTACACAGTCACCAATCTGGTTGCGAGGTGACTTTTTACTTAAAACACCCATTACTCTTTTGAAGCCGGTCCATAATCCACCCTGGACAATGATTCTATTATGATACTTTCGAATCAGATTCGTTAGCTGGACGTATATTGTTACCGTCCTGAGAATGAATTACTCTTAATATAGGCATGTAATCAGGTGAACTTTTTTATGGAGCATGGCGATGGTAACAGAAAGAAAAAGCATCAGCGATTTTGAAAAGGTGGGGAAAATGAGAATCAGGTCATCTGTTATGCTTAACAAGATCTCAATGGTGACCAATGATTTCTTCGTCAATCACTCTCGCAGCATCACCGACCAGGAATGGTCGAATCTCATGGATAAAATAGTTGATATAGTGAATACTCAGCGTCCATGAGATATTTTCGAACACCATTGCTACCGTTTGATACGTGCCGATCATGATTCAAACTCAAAAAATCAGAATTATCGATCCGGTTCAAAACTGGTTATAATAAGCACTCTATTTGGTAAGACTGATGGTGATTGCGGACAATTACACAGTAGATAAAGAGACGAAACACAAACTGGATACCAGGAATGAAATACTGTTAGCAGTCGACAGTTTCTTACTTTCACACCCCCGGGAAATCAGCAAAGAAGACTGGTTGAAACTAATCAGCCAGTTGCTGGGAATAATCCACACCCGTAGAATTTAGGATACCATCTAGTCTGAGTCTGCCTTCTTCAACAGATACGTATCCACCTTATTGAATTATCAGAATTGTCTCTCTGTTTCATTTCCATATCTCAGCGTGTATACTACTACGAGGGAGGATAATGAAAAATGACCGAGTCTAATTATAACAATTTTATTACCTCGAATATCGTCCGTGACAGCATTTATCCGCCGTTTTTAGGCATGATTTATTTCGCCCTGAAAGACAGTCACTTCCAGATAAGATTTACCCACGTGAATCAGCCCTATGAGATGAAAGAAGACCCACACAAGCACGATTTCGATGAGGTTTTCGCGTTCGTACCCTGCACAGAGGACCTGCGGGCATACGACGCTGAATCTGAAATATATATCGGCGACAGCGGTGAAAAGATTATCATAAACCAGACATGCACGGTCCATATTCCGGCGGGACTGGTACACTGCCCGATCATCCACAAGAGAGTTGGAACTCCCTTTTTCTTTGTGAACTGCCCTATCACCCGGGAATATGCGGCATATATCGGAGAAGAGAAAGTGGACTATCCGGTCGACAAAGAAATATTACCGGACTGGCAGCCGTAAGTCTGCGATACCGATCCAACCGATGCCACCAAATTTAAAGGTTAGCTATCTTACGTAGAATTTATTCTCTCAAGTGCGTTGAAAATAACCTGAAATTATCCCAATTCCATTTTTATATGTTTTATACCTGCTTCCGTAAAAGGTTTCCCGACATCACGAAAACCGCAAGTTTTATAGAAATCAACAGC
>CAZBQL010000022.1:0-35570 GCA_964493985.1 uncultured Dehalococcoidales bacterium | reverse complement strand
CTTAATTCACGCACGCCATCGTATTCTGTTTCGTTTTCGGCAAACTTATACACAAGTTCATTCATTATCAGAAACCCGGAAATAATATTACCAAGGCCGGGTATGTTAAGCAATCGCGATAATTCGATGCGATCTCAGTTAACCCGAATGTACAAAATTCTGCCACGTCTCCTATCTAAAGGCAGCAAGACCTTGACAGAAAAGACATTTACAGGTAAAAAATTGATAGAAAAACCTTTAGTTATGGGGGTGAAGAATGAATACTCATCCTTATGAATACAAGGTACTGACCGAATATATTACACCGGATGAAACGGGTCGATACCCGCATTTCAATCATGTCGATGACCAGGAAAGTTTTACTCAAACGCTGCAGGAAATATTCAATCATCTACCGGACTCTATACCTGAAGGATGGGAAGTAAACTCACATAATATTGCTATTTCCCGCAATACGCTTATCATTACCATTCTTTTAAGAAGGCCTAAAGCAAGCTGAAAACTCTTTAGTTACTCTACTGTTACTGTCATCACCAGGGTCCGGGTATCTTCTGTATCACCCGTACCGGGAGGTGTATATTCCATTGTAATTTCGGTATTACCCGGACTGATTGCCTCGAATGTCCAAAATTCAGTACCCGGCGCTCCTAGCAGGTCACTCTCAGGTTCCTCGTAGTCATGGTCTTCTTCCGCTACTATGCCTTCGACAGTCATCTCATAATCCCATCCATACCCGGTCGAAGGATTCGCACAGAGCTCTATCCTGATCTTATCGCCAACTTCAAGAGTAAATTCACTCTCATTGTTCGGATTATCCTCGAAATCTTCACAGGTAACCTTAAGATTGTAATCGTGAGACGTAGTACATGAAGATATTAATAATAGACATGTTCCCAGTATTACCACAGGCAGGATTCTCAGTTTCATTTTTACCTCCAAAAGGCCTCCGGTTAATGGTAATTGTTCATCCAATTTAATGCTAGTTCTAATTGTACTTGATGTCAATAATTGTATATAAATTTTTCTTCAGGTCGCAGGCATACCACAATTGTCAAAGAAACAAACCTGATATTCAAGTAAACTGAATCGTTGTAGACTTTTGTCACAGGTAACGTCATGCTTCGCGTATTATAATCAGGCATCAAGGATAAAGGTAATATTGGTGTTGAGTATGGATTACGGCTACAAAAGACAGCTTAATACTTCATATGAAGAAACGATATCAAGAGCGAGGGAAGAGCTTCAAAAGGAGGGTTTCGGGGTCCTGACTGAAATCGATGTCAAGGCTACTCTGAAGAAGAAACTGGATGTCGATTTCGATAAATACGTAATCCTGGGGGCGTGCAATCCGCCTTTCGCCTACCAGGCATTACAGGTAGAAAGAGATATAGGACTGCTGCTGCCATGCAACGTTATTGTCTATGAATCGGATGGGAAAACATACGTGTCAGCCATCGTACCTGCGGTCGCTATGAACATGGTAGAAAATCCCAGCCTGGAGAAAATCGCAGTAGAAGTTGGGAAAAAGCTGAAAAAGGTAATAGACAGTATTTAAAAAGGTAAGCGGCGCCGGATATCCGGCACCGCTTACTGATTCTCGTCACAGTTAATTAACAGAATGTTTTCCGCGATCGATATCAGCGTTTCTGAACAGGAATGAAAATATCCATCTGCTGCATATAGGAATCTTCCTTCTTATAAAAGTGATCTCTCTCGTCGTAGTATTCGAAGTCGTACCGTGATTCATCAAACTCGTAGCCGGACACCGGAAGCCAGTCATTGAAAGCCGTTTTCCATATATCAGCAATAGCCCGACCGTACTGTGAGTCTTCGACAAGAGGAGTGGTAAACTTCGCATAAATTCCGCCGGGTATCATCATTTCAAACATATCAGGTTCGATCTTAGCGTGATCTTCCGGATTATCCACTCCCACTCCAAGAAAGTAAGTAAATTCGCCTGTTTCGGAGTCAACATCAAAGCATACGGCATATTCGGTATGACGAGATTTGTTGAAAAGGTTATGAAGCCGGGTTAAGGGATCCCAGTAGTTCATGCCACTTGTCTCCGCATAAAATGGGATGTCATGGGTAAACCTGACATCAGATATTGTATGCCTGTTGGTAAAACCGACCACAGTAAAGGGCTGTATTTCCATTATTACAGGTTCCATCATTTTTTCTCCTAACATATTGTTTTTCAGTTTAATAATCTCCATTCGGGTCGGCCGACCGGTAATGGAACGTATCCTGTATATTGATGGCGGATAGCCGAAATGCTTTTTACAGGCTTTTGTAAAACCGGCATGTGTTTCAAAACCATATTTCAGAGCGACATCGAGGATTTTTTCACCGCAACTTATATCATACAAGGCATATTGCAGTTTCCGTCGAGTAACATAGGCCATCAATGTGAGACCGGTCACACCGGAAAACAACCTTCCGAGATGAGAAGTAGAATACCCGTTCTCTTTCGCAAGGTCGCTCAGATTAATGTTATCGGTAATGCGATTGTCGATAGTATCCAAAATATCCTGGATTATCCCGTTTTCCGCCATTCTGCTTTTTTCTATCATTTATGCTTAATTATACAGTCCGTAATATGTTGCCGCTTTTCCTGAAATGCTGTTTATTATTCATAAAAAAGGAAAGCCGCCTTGATTCTCATGGGCGGCTTTATAATACTGGAGCTAAATAAGAACACTAATATTCGCCCGGAGGTCCGGCAGCTTCCGGCCATTCCAGTCCCGGTTCGCCGGTATCATAACCCTGGCTGATGAATATCATTCTTTTCCACATTTCCTCGGGCACCATGTTCTTAAGAGCTTTTTCGGTATGCGTGCCATTCTGATTAATAGTAACTATTATGAAAGGCCTTTTTACGTTCAAAATACGCCAGGGTCCGTGCGGAAAATCGGCTGGTATGCACATTATAGTGGACCTGGTAATAACATGTTTTTCCATTTCAGGCCCCATGTGCATCTCAACCTCAGCACCCAGGTCCCACGGATTATCCGGGTCGGTACCAAGATGGACAAAAAGCTCGGGATATTTATGAGTATGAGGACCGTGAAAAATCTCTCCCCATTCTTTCGTTCCATACGCTCCGTAAGGTTTATCACCCACCCAGAATATCTGGTACTCGTTGCACCCCTCGAAGGTATTACCGTCCAGGAAGCCGATTGTAGCGTAAGGTCGTTTCGCCTGCATCTCCGGAGCTATTCCCGAAATAAACAGGTGATCATATTTGTTTTCAGACAAGATAATTTCCTTTCTTCAGTTATTTAATATCGGCTGTTAAATTTGTATCTTAGACCAGGGCTGGTTATCAATCTTTCGACTCGAAATGGTCAGCAATATTACGACCGAACTCTTCAGCCGCTTTACCGACGTCTCTGAACTTACTTTTCACGTCTTCATCTTTAAACCGGCCTGCCAGAGTTTTAGCAGAATCTGATGCAGAATCAGTGAATTCTTTCGCTTTCTTTTTTAGTTCGGGATCATTAAATATCTCACTGACGGCTTCTCCGAACGCTCTAAAGATATCTGTGAAACTATCGACAGTCTTTTTCTTTTCAGTATCCTTTTCTTCCGGCATTTTTACCTCCCGACAGGCAATTTCCAGATTATAGCATTGTCTTTACTATAAAGGACAGTCGGGATTGATATCGTAAAGTAATCCGGGCATAATATCATCGTATATTTTTCAGGGATACAGAAATGAGATATCTCAACGATGAAGAGAAAATACGGTACCTGAAGAGAAGCTATTCCGCAGTCGATGGCCTCTGGTTTATGAAAGTCGAAGATTCGTTCGACTTCGAAAAAGCCCTGGAGATAGATAATGAAGTATGGAAGGTCATGCCTAAAGTACAGGCAAGATTTTTAAAGACTGCGCTGGGTGTCGATAAAGGGCTTGAAGCGCTCGAACAATGCTTTACCGAAAAACTGCGGCTGGACGGCATCGAGTTCGACGTGAAAAGAAATCAAAATGTTTTAACAATCACTATTTCTCGTTGTCACTGGCATGATTTAATGGTCAAATCAGACCGGGAGAATCTTTCCTCCCGGGTGGGTGAAACTATCTGCAATACCGAGTATTCCGTATGGGCGCAGGAATTCGGAGAAAGTATTTCTTTCAAGATGCTGAGCAGGATATGCGGCGGCGGGGGAGAATGCGTGCTCCAGTTCAGTGAATTATAAGTATCTACCGGGGTACATCCTGCTCGGTTCGCATCTTTCTGTCGGATTTTTCTTTTGCACCTGTTAATTAAAGAAAGTACTAACTAAAAGCCTGATCGACTTTCCAGACCTTCCAGACATTGCCGACCAATTCGGGGTTCGGTTTAAGCGTCTTCTTTCCGGGTTTCCAACCGGAAGGGGTAGCTTCCGTACCTTTTGATTCCCTGACAAGTTGAAATGCCTGTATCTGCCTGAGAGATTCCGCAACGTTACGTCCTACCGAAGGCGTTAATACCTCGAATCCCTGGATATTCCCGTCTGGGTCGATGATGAATCTTCCTCTGGTTTCGACGCCGCTGTCTTCGTCATATATACCGTACATTTTCCCTATGCTGCCGTCCTGGTCAGACAGCATCGGGAATGGCATATCTTTATTTATCATCTTTAAAAGTTCGTAATCGTTCCACATTTTATGGACATAAATACTGTCAACACTCACCGACAGCACTTCAACGCCCAATTTCTGAAGATCGGCATACTTTTCAGCAACCGCTGAAATTTCGGTTGCTCAGACAAAGGTAAAGTCACCCGGATAGAAACATAGCAGCACCCATTTCCCAAGGTATTCAGACAGATTGAAATTCATGAATTTACCGTTATAATATCCTGCAGCCGTGAAATCCGGCGCAGGTTTTCCTACGTGTACCATCGCTTGTTTCACCTCCATTACTGACGGTCCTGCAACGCCGGCAATTTCCTCTTTAGGTTTGTTTACAGGCGGTCTTTGACATCCCGGTTTAAATTCCTCAGGCATACGTTAAACCTCCTTTCTTTTCTAGCCTTCATTATACCCCGTAAGGGTATATTTCAACAATTTTACAGGGTAAACGTTAGACTAATTCAAATCATCCTGACATAGTATATGTACTATAATGAAGAGATAAACGTAGCTTAATTGATTCGTGGCTACGGTGAAAGATGACCTGAGAGCATTTCTTCCGGATACCACGTTAAGGCAAAAACAATGAACGATACATATCCCGTTAATTTACCATCCAGGCTCCAAAGAGAATATAAGACCGTTGACACAATGATTTCTATCTTCTGTAAAAGTAATCACAAACTTCAGAATATCTGTAATGACTGCCGGGAATTACGGGACTATGCCCTAGAGAGACTGGAGAAATGCCCCTTCGGTGAGGATAAACCGACCTGCGCAAAATGCGCCGTTCACTGTTATAAACCTGTTATGCGTGAGAAAATACGCAAGGTGATGAGATATGCCGGACCACGAATGATATACAAACATCCGATCATGGCAATACGACACCTCTTTGACGGGAAAAGGAAGGTTTGAGATTTATCATGACTCCGGACAGGTGGACAATACACTGAAATTATCTTTCCAGACTTCTCATATCCCACAGAAAAACTTCTCTAGAAATTCTATCTGTTATTCGACTTTATTATCACTATTTCATGTTTATGAATATTATCTATGCATATAATAATACTCGATAGCCCTCGTTAAAAAAATCGGCAGATCGTCACTGTACTGCTGGAAGAATTTTATAAAATCAGGATGCTGACTGTACGCCCGGCCAAGATCGACTACTTCCTCATCGGAGTAATGGTGGAAATTCTCAAGCCATTCGCGCCATTCGACTATCAGCCCTTGAACGTATTTACTGTCATATCCCTCCGATATACTCTCCATTATAGCCTTGAATATCTTTCCGCCCTCAGCCTGCAGTGCGATAAATTTCTCCTGCCCCATACCGATAACTGTCTTCTCGCTTTCTTCGAGTATCTTTGGTCCCCATCGACGTCTTACTTCTTCACGGTATTTCTCGATCTGCTCGTCACTAAACCCCCGATAGTATTCTTTAATATTCATCCCCGATGGTTTTCTCATATTACTAATAGTCCTCTCTACAGTATTTATCAGTTCTTTAAGACGTTTATCTTTTTTTACTAATAGATTTTTGTGTTGTTCCAATGCTTCCGATATATCAAAACCAGGACTTGAGATAATGGTCCTGATTTCATCAAGGCTGAAGCCCAGTTCACGAAAAAACATTATCTGCTGGAGCAAGATTACCTCTTCTTCACCATAGTACCTGTATCCGTTATCACGACGATATTGAGGTTTCAGCAGACCTATTTCGTCATAGTAATGCAGGGTACGTACACTAATACCAGCAATATCAGCCAGTTTTTTTATCGTGAATGACTCCATGATTTCTATTGTAAACTATTACGTTACGTTATAGTCAAGTGCCAGACCGGACCAGGTAGAGAGAACAATTGATGGACATTACGGCTTCTTACCTCTAAACACTGTATAGGTGAAACAGGCATAATAATCCTGGAGATTCAAAATAAAGTCTTGTGAATCAGGACTGCACAGACGTTTAAATTCATTAACATCCTGAGAAGAAAGCTCGGATTCTACGTTCGGCCATCTCATCTCGAACAGCGATATCAGTGCCCTGCGAGAGGTTTCGTCAAGCGGGGCAAATACGCTGCCGACATAGGTTTTCGCGGTCGTTTCCATTAATCGCAATTTCCTTAATTGACCGAGCGTACGTGAAAGGTGTAATTCCGGTTCTTTACCCCTGACGAATGGAGCGATTCCAGGTTCGGTGGCAGCCAGTCGGGCTTCAAGTTCGGGATACCCGGGAAGAAGTTTCTCCGACGACCACGCGGCAACGGCTATCATGCCACCGGATTTTACGACTCTTTTCATTTCGTCCAGTAAATGAAGGGTATTCCCGGGTCCGTAGCCAACAGCATCGATACTTAACGCCCAGTCGAAGGTTTCATTCTCAAATGGTAACGCAGCAACATCTCCCTGCTTGAAAGTAACACGTTCAGATACACCGGCCTCATCGATTATCTTTCTGGCAACGCTGAGAATTTCAGAAGAAATGTCAAGACCGGTAACATGGCCATTCGGTCCTACTTCCTCCGCCAGTATTATTGCCTGGAGACCGATTCCACAGGCATTATCGAGTCCATGGCTGTCCTCAGGAAGGTTTA
Organism: uncultured Dehalococcoidales bacterium; assembly: GCA_964493985.1. Classification (GTDB taxonomy): domain Bacteria; phylum Chloroflexota; class Dehalococcoidia; order Dehalococcoidales; family UBA2162; genus MGML01. The sequence goes on along the minus strand of CAZBQL010000022.1, from coordinate 28,349 downwards.
AATCATGGATAAGAGCACGCAGCACAGGTTCTCGCAGGATGTTCATGTCATATGATCCTTGAATGACCGTATTACTGACCATATCGTTCTCCTCATGAAGTTGCGTTCGTGTGCCAGTTATGGCATATTTTACCCATATGCAGTAAAATTAACATAATTTTCTGATATATTCCATAAAATACATGAAATTCGATACAAAATGAGGGATTTCGGAATATGACTAACAAACCAAAAGAAAGCGGAATGGAAGAATTACGACGGCTTTCTCGTCAGACTGCCAGTATGGGGCGGAAGATGCAGGAAGAAGAAAAACAGAAAGCCGAGTATGAAAAGAACATGCAGGGAGTAGTCGCAGGACTGCGTGGAATAAGTTTTTCCGTCGCTTTGAATCAACTAAAATCGATAGCAGAACCCGGTATTTACGAGAGGGTGGAAGCTATGCAGAGACAGCCGGATACAAAAGAACTTCGCCGTTTAATATCGAATATAGCAAAAACTCTTGAAAAAGAAACCGGGAAGGCTTCGAGGAATAATCCCGAGTTTGAATCGATTGGTAATTCTTCAAAAACGCTGGCAATCTTGATCAGCCTTCTTTTTTCGCTGCAATAATGAGTCCAGGTTATAAAAGAGCTTAACCGTTCTCATATTCCTGTCTTATTTCACTCATAACCTTCACAGAGTATTCACTCCGTTCTTTCTCAGTCATCCTGGTTATCGGCAATACCCATTTCATCTCCTGGAGATTTTCCAGCAGCATCGGGATTACGTCGAATGGTACCGAGATCAGGAACAACCCTTCGGGAAGTAGTTTCTGGTTTTTCATTCCATAGCCTATTCCCGTAACCACGTAGTTCATTTCACCGGTCAAATACGGATATGCAAAAATCCAGGCACACATGAGTACCGGAGTACATTTTGAGGTAACTGGTTTTCCGGTAGAATAGCTCAAAGCCCGTAATATGATTTCGGCTTGAGAAGGAGTGGCCGTGAAAATAAGTAAATCCGGAGAAAGGGACAATTTATTGAGAGAAGAAAACGCTACATACCTGACAGTGCCCTTTGGTATACGTTGGATATGCCCATATATTCTCGCGTTTGCTCTTGCTTCCTGATATATTCTCTCTTTCGCGCCTATCTGACCGCTTTCGGTAACCGGGTCCGGATCTTCGAAGCCTAAAACCAGTGTATCTACACACGCAAAATTTTCCCTGCCTGCATAGAATGGTGGTCCCCCCTGGGCCTCCTTAAGCATTCTGCATATTGGAGCGCTTGAACTGTACGGCTGTATTCCCTTTGGCTTGTTGAGAAGGAATTTTACGGATACCGGGGAATATTCGAACTCAAATTTATCCAGAATAGAATAATTTCTTAAAGTCATGACTGATTTACCTCCAATCAATACTACGCAGGTCTCTTTACATGATGGTAAATGGATATTAGCAGGACATGTAACTATCGCCGCTATTTTACCTTATCAACGTAAAAAATTCTATAATACAAAAACAGGCCAGTATCATATACTGGCCTGAATTATATACCTCGATGGGGTTCGAACCCACAACCTCCTCCCTGTTTCGGAGACGCTCTTCCGGTTTGAGCTACAAGGGTATCAAGTTTGTAATCCTGATACGCCAGGATTATATCACACAATATGTTAAGAAACAAGTGACGTGACACAAGCCTATTACAATATGACATGTTCTTCTACTATCCACACTTTAGCGTCAGTCATATCAGCAAACTTATCGCCATCTTCCATCAGCGGTCTGCCTTCGTCAGAACGGAGATATTCCATGGATTTAAGATAGGCATCGATATCGTCATACCACATCTCAACAATCCCGTCACCCTCGTATTCCATTCCGGGAATATCGACAAGGTGATTCTGAACATATCTACGGAGACCAGGTATCATTCTTGCCGCCAATGGTCCGTGGGTCTTTTCCCAGTACTTGTTAAATTCCTCTCTACTCATCCCGGCTTTCTTACGAGCCACAACTATCGACTTCACCATATATCTATTCCTCCAGAAAATTAGTAACCTCGGATTCCAGATTATACCGGATATTCAGTACGTTTTTCACCCATTTGCAGACACATTTAAAGATCTCACCGGGTCGATGTTTTTCAGAGTTAAAAAATAATGCTTGACAAGGAGAAAATCGGTATGTTATAAGTGTCAATAAATTCAGAATCAAGTTAAAAAAGCATTGATTTTCGGTAAAAAAATGTTATTGACAAACCGTAAATCGCTATGATATAAGTCTTAAGCAGCGTGGTTAGGGGTTGTAAGGTTTAAAAATAGCAGCATCCTAGAATACTTAGCAGTGCCGTTGAAGCTCTGCTGTCAATGAAAGGGATAAAATGCGCGCTTATGTGATCAGAAGGCTCTTCTTGATTATACCGACTCTCTTCCTTATCACCATCCTGGTATTTCTTTTAGTACGTTTTGTCCCCGGTGATGTTATCGACATGATGCTTGCTCAGATGTCCGAGCAATCGGGCATGGGGGCTGAGTTGACGGCGGAATATCTCCGGCAAGCAATGGGGCTTGACCAACCAATGCTCAAGCAGTATGCAATATGGATGGGATTTATGCCAAATCCTCTCGAGGGCGACAAGTTCATGGGTGTTGTCCAGGGATTTCTCGGAGAATCGTTATGGAAGAATAAGCCGGTCCTTACCGAATTACTTGAGAGGTTACCCATTTCAATTGAACTCGGCCTGATAGCCATGATCACAGGCTGGGTGCTTGCGATGCCGATAGGTATATATTCGGCACTGAGACAGGATACGGCATGGGATTATCTTGGCCGTAGTTTTGCCATCGTGATGCTCTCTGTGCCCGGTTTCTGGCTGGCAACGATGGTTATTGTATATCCTTCGATAATCTGGGGGTGGACACCATCTCTCGAATATATTCCATTTGTGGAAAATCCGGGAGGGAACCTATTGCAGTTCCTGCTCCCGGGATTCCTCATGGGAACCCAGATGTCCGGCGGCCTGATGAGAATGGTACGAACCATGGTACTGGAGGTCATGAGACAGGACTATATCAGAACAGCCTGGTCGAAAGGTCTGAACGAGAGGACAGTTATAATCAGGCACGCCCTTAAGAATGCGCTGATGCCGGTAGTTACTATCGCTGGTATGATGCTTCCAAGTTTGATTGCCGGTTCGGTTATCATGGAACAGATATTCTGTCTACCGGGTGTAGGCCGGCTTACTTTCGAAGCACTCACTCAGAGAGATTATCCGATTATATCCGGAATCAACCTGGTTATGGCTACGACAGTATTACTTTGTAATCTATTGACAGATATTACTTACGCCTGGATGGATCCCAGAGTACAGTATCGATAGGAGTATGTAGATAATGGCAGCAACGTCTCAGGGCATACAGTCGTCAGACGTACGAAAAAGGCGTAATCCGGTAGTAGACTTCTTCATACGACTAATTAAGGAGAAGCCGCTCGGTCTTGTCGGTTTAATCATCGTTATAACCTTACTCTTGGCCGGTATATTTTCAGAGTGGCTGGCACCGTACGGTTATAATGAAATCATCCTCCGAGACCGGCTTGACGGTCCGTCATTAGCGCATCTACTCGGGTGCGACAATCTCGGTCGAGACCTTCTGAGCCGTATTATATTTGGAGCCAGGATATCGATGATAGTCGCGCTGGCTGGTTCGGCTATCGCTTCTACGGTCAGTTTCATGGTCGGCGCTATTTCCGGATTCCTCGGTGGTAAATATGATATGACCGTCCAGAGATTTGTCGACGCCTGGATGTGTTTCCCGCCGCTGGTACTTTACCTTATCGTTATGTCGATTCTCGGTCCAGGCCTTATGCAGGTTATCATAGTTCTCGGTGTTTCGATGGGTCTTGGCGGCGGTTCGAGGGTAACTCGAAGTGCTGTTATCCGTATTAAAGAAGACGTATATTTCGAAGCCGCAAGGGCGATTGGTGTACCGACATGGACTATTTTGATGCGCCATGTATTTCCGAATATTCTACCGATTATGATAATCGGTTTCTCTACCGGTCTTGGAGGATTTATACTTGCTGAAGCATCATTAAGCTTCCTGGGATTCGGTATTCCACCTCCCGTCCCGAGTTGGGGAGGAATGCTCAGCGGTACCGGACGCCAGTATATGCTCCAGGCTCCCTGGATGGCTCTCTGGCCAGGACTGGCATTGGCAATCGTCGTCTACGGTGTTAACATGCTGGGTGACGCCGTGAGAGACTTATTCGATCCGAGGTTGAGAGGTGGCCTGGGGCGATTCGGTGGGTTGTCCGGTAACCAGGAGAAACTCGAGAAACTGGTAGAAAAGAAGAAAGCCGAAGCTGAAAAGCAACGTAGCTCATTAAGAAGCTAAACTCATTCGAGTATTAGTTAATGTTAAAGAAACGAGGTGATTTGAGATCGCAGAGAAAGTAATCGAAATCGAAGACCTCAAGACTTATTTCTACACGGAAGAGGGAGAAGTAAGAGCGGTAGACGGTGTTAGCTATTATGTTAACAAAGGTGAATCGCTCGGGTTGGTAGGTGAAAGCGCCTGCGGAAAAAGTGTAAGCGCGATGTCTATCCTCCAGCTTATCCCCTATCCGCCCGGAATAATAGTCGGCGGGAAGGTATTTTTCAAGGGTAAGGACCTGTTAAGAGCCACGGACGAAGAGCTTCGAAAAGTCAGGGGTGCTCAAATCGCTATGATATTCCAGGAACCTACTACCTCCTTGAACCCCGTACTTACCGTTAGACTTCAATTATCTGAATCACTTGAACTCCACCGCGGGATAAGCCGGCATGAAGGATATGAAGAAGCTGTGAAACTCATTAAGCTTGTCGGTATCCCGGATGCAGAAAGGCGAGCTGAAGATTATCCCTACCAGTTCAGCGGTGGCATGCAGCAGCGTATTATGATGGCTATGGCTCTCGCATGTAATCCCGACCTGATAATAGCGGATGAACCGACAACATCACTTGACGTTACGGTTCAAGCCCAGCTCCTCGAGTTAATCGATAATTTACGAAGCCAATATGGCACTGCAGTGATTCTCATCACGCATAACCTTGGAGTCGTAGCTCGATATGTTGACCGGGTCAATGTTATGTACGCAGGAAGGCTTGTTGAGTCAGGTCCAACAGACGAGATCTACGGTGCACCAAGGCATCCTTATACAATGGGTTTAATCAGGTCAGTTCCAAGACTTGACCTGCCGCGAAATCGTAAATTATACGTAATTGATGGCTTACCACCTCATCTTGCCCATCTGCCTGAAGGCTGTGCATTCAATCCGAGATGTAAATTTGCTATAGATAGATGTTTTAAAGAAAGACCGGAACTTGAGGAAGTAGGAGAAAATCACCTGTCCGCCTGTTTCAGAAGAAATGAGGATGAGATATTCAAGAGGGAAGAAGAAAGCTAATGGCAACAAATACTGAGAATTTAGTTGAAGTCGAAAATCTATATATGTATTTCCCGGTCCTTGCCGGTGTCATGAGAAGGAAGGTTGGCGACGTAAAGGCAATCGACGGGGTAAGTTTCCAGATACGAAAAGGTGAAACACTCGGGCTGGTAGGAGAAAGTGGATGCGGCAAGACTACTACCGGACGCTGTATTTTACAGTTGTATAAGATTACCGATGGTAGGATCACTTTCAATGGTAAAGATGTCACGAAAATGAAGGGGAATACGCTGCGCCATGTTCGAAAAGATATGCAATTGATTTTCCAGGATCCATACGCTTCGCTCGATCCTCGTATGAATGCCGGCAGTCTTATAGGCGAGCCGATGCTCGTTCATAACCTTGTTAAAAAAGGAAAAGAGTATAACGAGCAAGTTGCCGAATTGTTAAGGCTCGTTCAGCTTGAACCTTACATGGCAGACAGGTATCCCCACGAGTTCAGCGGCGGACAAAGACAGCGTGTAGGAATTGCCCGGGCTCTGGCAACCAGACCGGAGCTTATAATATGCGATGAACCGGTTTCCGCTCTGGACGTATCGATTCAAACACAGATCATAACTCTGTTAATCAGGCTACGTGAAGAGATGAACCTGACATACCTGTTTATCGCCCACGACCTCTCCGTAGTCCGTCATATCAGTGACCGGGTGGCGGTCATGTACCTGGGGAAGATTATGGAAATCACCAACAGTGATGAGCTTTATGACAACCCGCTCCATCCCTACACCCAAGCTCTGCTATCAGCGGTGCCTATACCGGACCCTCAAGTTGACCGTCAGCGAAAGCGGGTTTTGTTAACGGGTGATGTACCCAGTCCCATTAACCCTCCTCCCGGATGTAATTTCCATCCCAGATGTCATATGGCAATAGAAATATGTAGAGAGCAGACTCCTGAATTCCGGGACATTGGAAATGATCACTGGGTTGCCTGTCACCGGGTATAGGCGTTAGAATCTATATAGTGGTGTATTCTGGGTGGATTAAAAAAGCAGCAGCTTTTCATCCTCAATTTTTGCATTTCAACATGCCACCAAGAAAATCCGGCATTGCATTATTAAGGTAAGTATGTCTAAAGCAAAACGAAAACGAATCGAAAAAGAAAATGAAAGACGAGCAGCGGAAGCGCAGGCAGTAGAGAGCGTCTGGAGTGGCAAACGTCTGATTATTACCGTTTCTATTATCTTCATTGCCATTATTGCCATTATTATCGGGATCAACCATTATTTCAGTGAAGACCAGAAGTACCTTCGGATAGACGTGATATCCGTAGATGGTGACGTCATAAGCATGGACTATTTTGTCAGGAGATGTTTCGCTGCCGGATCAGATCCGATGAATGCTCTGACAAATATTACCAGAGAAATGGTACTTAAAAAAGAAGCAGAAGCTGCAGGCATAGAAATAACCCCGGAAATGGTTGAAAATAAGTTAATTGAGATGGCCAGTGGTGAAGATGAGCAGATAAGCCAAAGTGAGTTTAAAGAATGGTTAAGACAGCGCCTTAACGAAAGTAAATTAACCGAAGATGAATACCGCGACATTGTAGGTACCCAGGTAATCGGTGAGATATTTCATGACCTGATTTCGGAGGCTACTCCCAGCACAGCAGAACAGGTTCATCTTCACGTAATCCTCACTGATACTGAAGAGGATGCTGAAGAAGCGAGGGCGCGATGGGAAGCAGGCGAGAGTTTTGCCGATCTGGCGCGTGAGGTATCTCTTGAGGTATCATCCAGAGAAGAAGGTGGCGATTACGGATGGATACCTAGAAACGTTGCCTTCAATTCAAGGCTGGATGAAGAGGCGTTTAATCTCGATATCGGTGTGGTCAGCGAACCGATACCCTATTATGACACATCGGTTATGGATGCAACCTCGCCTTCATACGTAAATTATTTTCTGATAATGGTTTCTGAAAAATCAGTTTCACGTGAAATAGATGAAAAGTATCTTGATAAAGTACACGATAATGCCTTTGAACAATGGCTCTCACAGATGTTTTCCGAACACGATATAAAATATCATGGCATAAATAACGGATTTGATTCAGAGACCTATGCTTGGATAAACTGGCAGTTACAAAAACTCGTTGGTGACAAATAGGTTATAATAACAATAAAATCAGGCTATAAAATGATCAGAGTAAGAAATCTTACAAAATATTACAATAAGCGGCTGGCACTCGATAATATCAGTTTCAATGTTGAAAAAGGAGAAATCGTCGGTTTCCTGGGCCCCAACGCTGCCGGTAAAACTACCACGATGCGGATACTTACCGGCTTTCTCGCTCCCACACGGGGAGAAGCCTGGATAGCCGGTAAAAGCGTTTTGTCCGAGTCTCTTGAAGCACGTAAGCATTTAGGGTATTTCGCGGAATCGGTCCCTCTGTATACAGATATGACGGTCCGCTCTTACCTGGAATTCTGGGCTAAACTCAGGGGACTTGATAAAGAGAGGATCAAAAAGAGAGTAAATGATGTGGTCGAGACCTGCCACCTTGAAGAATACAGGGATGTATATATCGGTAAGCTTTCAAAAGGATTCAGACAGCGGGTGGGGGTTGCCCAGGCTATAATTCATGAACCCGACGTTCTTATCATGGACGAACCTACAGTAGGTATCGATCCTATCCAGGTAGCAATGACCCGGCAGCTTATCAAGGAACTGGGTGAAACCAGTACGATACTCCTGTCAACTCATATACTCCCTGAAGTAAGCATGACCTGCGACAGGGTCATCATTATCCATGAAGGCAAAATCATTGCTGAAGATAAGATTGAAAACCTCTCAGCGATGGTAGGCAAGTCAAAGCGGATACGTCTTGAAGTACAAGGCCCCGCAGATGACGTAACAAAGAGTCTACGACAGATCAGGGGTATCACCAGCGTAAAAATGGTCGACGAACGCCATCACATCGCGGAATATCCGCCAAACCAGGACTTGAGAAGTAAGATAACGGAAGCGATAATAAAAGGCGGCTTTACTTTACTTTCGATGGAATCCCTCGAAATGAGTCTTGAAGATGTATTCCTGAAACTGACTACGGAAGAAGAAGAAGAGGAAGAATAACGGTGAAAAACACGCTTACCATAGCTCAAAGAGAGCTTAAAGCATATTTGACATCGCCGATGGCATATATAGTTATCTGCATATTCCTGGCTCTTGCCGGCCTTTTCTTCAGCGTATTAAGTTCAGCAGCCTATTATGAAACCAGCATAAGCGGATTTTTAAACTGGGGCAGTCTCGTACTGTTACTTATGACGGCAGTCATCACAATGAGATTGATTTCCGAGGAAAGAAAACTCGGTACTCTTGAATTACTTCTTACTTCACCTATCAGGGACAGCGAATTAGTACTCGGGAAGTTCCTGGGTAGCCTGGGAATGCTCGCAATCATGCTGGGTCTTACCATACTCTATCCAATCCTTCTTGAAATCTACGGAGACCCGGACCCGGGACCGATAATATCAGGCTATATCGGTATGTTCCTGTTGGGGATGACATGCCTTTCGGTTGGTATATTCGCATCCACACTTTCGTCCAACCAGATAGTTTCGGCGGTTGTTGCAGGAGGAATCCTTTTCGGACTCTGGTATATCGGAGTTGCGGCTGCTTATCTGCCCGAGACGCTGGGTAATGTTATTCAATATTTCTCGCTGCAATATTACTATCCCGATTTCCTTTCAGGATTTATCGATACAAAAGGAATCGTGTACTATATAAGTATCACTGCGTTATTCCTCTTCCTTGCAATAAGATCAATTGAAAACAGCAGGTACAGCTAGATGCGCACATCACCTCCAATATATAAATACGCAGGAACTATCGCCGGATTCGGCCTGGCATCACTCCTCATAGGGTTTGTCCTTCTTTTAGCTGTTGAGAGTCTTCGCCTTGCCTCATGGATAATCCTGGCTCTCGGCGTTCTCCTGTTGATAACCGCTGCTATTATCGATTTCAGGAGAGTAAAAGGAGCAGTTACAGGAAGGCGCGGCAGGTTCAGTACAGGTAATACCGTTATGGTATTTGTCTTCATCGGTATTATCGTACTGGTCAATGCTATCAGCTTCCAGTATAACAAGAGATACGATATTACCGAGTTAGCACAATTTACGTTAACCTCTCAGACAAAAGAAGTACTGGCCGAAATGACCATGCCTGTCGAAGCAATTTGCTTTTTCACTCCCCAGGACGTCTTGGGACTGGGTTTGCCTACCTATGCACAGAATCTACTCTCGGAATATCAAAATTATACGGATTTACTGACGGTCACGGTAATAGACCCTGACGAACAACCGGATGAAGCACGAAAGTACGGGATTAGCGAGTACCAGTCAATTGTTTTTGAAAGTGAGACCGGCCGTCGTATTGTTTCTCCGGAGGATATGCTGATAACCAGCGGCGGACAGTTGGCCGGTATCGAAATGGAGAATCCCTTTACCTCCGCTATCCTCGAGGTTACCGGGGTTGTCCAGAAAAAGGTGTATTTCCTCACCGGACACGGGGAAGAGAGTATCACGCCAACAGGTCAGTACGCCTATGCAGCCCAGGCATTACGAGACATTTTATATAAAGTGGAGACCCTTGACCTTATGGCTGCAGGGGAAATTCCTGCTGATTGTACGGTACTGGTGATTGCTGCTCCTCAGAATCCACTCAGCGTGCCTGAATATAACATGATACGGGATTATCTTGATAATAAAGGTCGGTTGATTATACTGATCAATCCGGGAACTATCGACGATATGAAAGAATTTATCAGCGAATACTGGATGAACATCGAAGAAGGTACAGTAATCGATCAGTCCGCATATTATTCCACCCCTAATATTCCTATCATCCCGAGAACTCAAAATTCATTCGGTAGCCTCTTCGGAATAGCGGAAACATATTATCCGGGAGCGGTAGCCATCACTCCGGCAGAAGAACTTCCGGATGAAATCTTAATGGCGCCGCTTCTCCAGACGAGCATCGCAAGCTGGGTCGAAGCGGATTACGATCCGACGGTCGAACCCGTATTTAACAAAGAAACAGAAAAACTCGGGAGTAGATGGTTAGGCGCATGGGTAGCTATCCAACCCCCTGAAGAAGAGTTTAATGAAGACGGCACTCTACCGGAGGGTGCCAAGTTCACCCAGATTATTGTAATGGGCGATTCGGACTTTGCTTCGAATCAACACTTTTATAATGCTGATAACCGATACCAGTTCCTGTATATGTTCGAATATGTGACTGCCGGTGAAGTACTGGTCAAAATAGAACGGAAAGTACTTCCCTACCGCAGCCTGATAATAACACCGGAAGAAGAAACTTTCATCCGTGTATCCAGTATCGGACTTCTTCCGTTGCTGGTACTGGTCGCCGGTACCGTAATATGGTGGCGCCGAAGATAGTTCGGAGAACAGCTTCCGGGGAGGACGTTTCTTGAAAACCCAGAATATTATTGTATTGTTTATCATTCTCCTGGTTACGGGGGGGCTGTTCTATTTTCTCAATATGCCTGAACCGCCGGAACAGCCTGATGTCCAGGAATTTGTCTGGATGATCGAGATGGAAGATATTGAACACATCACGCTTGAACTCCCGCGTGAAGGTAAGTCCGAGTCTTTCATTAAAATATCCAAAGAGGACGAATTCCCCTGGTATTTCGACGATGAAGAAAGAACACCGGTGGACAGCAAGCGTTGGGGTGGAGGAATACCTTTGTTATTGAGCGGTCCCGGGGCTGACCGGGTCATAGCCGAAGATGCTTCTCCTGAAAAACTGCAAGAGTTCGGACTAACCAATCCGAATCTAAAAATCTCGCTCATTCTATCAGACGGGAGAGAAATGAATATCAACGTGGGCGACGCTACACCCAACGGAGCTTATTATTATGTACAGGCACCAAGCACAACCGATGTAGCTCTGGTTGATTACACCTGGTATAACATCCTGTCAAGACTCATCAACGAACCGCCATACGCTCCGGTAGAAGAAGAATAGAATTACAGAAAAATCAACTACTTACCTTCCCGGCAGGCAAGTTAACATATCCGCCTTAGTTGACTTTCACCTGCGGCAGGTATTTTCCCCATTCAGTCCGCATCCGGGAATAATGCGAGGGTACGAAGAAAAGTCCACCCGGGCGAGGTTTTGCCGGTTTGGTCCGAAGTTTCATACCCGCTTCTTCGGGAGTTCTGCCGGCTTTTATTCTGTTACACGGCACACAGGCACTGACAACGTTTTCCCAGGTATGCTGTCCGTTTCGGGATCGCGGAATAACATGATCGAGGGTCAGATTCCTGGTTACTTTCCCACAATACTGGCAGGTATAGTTATCCCTGCGGAAGATCTCCATTCGCGTCAGTTTTCTTTCAAGCTGGTAGGGCCGTTTGATATGCCTGGAGAGCTTTATGACAGAGGGTACGGGGAGCTCACGGTCAATGGTACGAATAGTACCGTAACCGTTTTCAAGCATCTCAGCTTTATCCTGGTATATCAGAACCATCGCCCGCCTTACTCTGCAGATATTCAGCGGTTCATAGGTCTGATTTAGCACCAGTACCGGAAGGTTAATCATAATTCAGGTAACTTTCTATTTTTGAATTATGGTAATTTTACTCCAAAGACTTTGAGTTCGCAAATTCAACTTTGTCCATACTGGATTCGTGGACGATAATCAGGGGCTAATATGTTTTCGACATCACTTATGTCAGGATCAGACAATCTCGATGCTATTGGCGTATCCAATTCATCCAAAGAACAATTTGTAGTCACAACCATAGGAAGGCGAGCATTATAACGAAAATTAACTACCTGGTATAGTTTTTCTTGTGCCCATGGGGTGCTTGTTTGTCGACCGAAATCATCGAGAATGAGTAAGGGAGAGTTTTTCACACTTTCGAACAGTTGATCATAAGATATCCTGCTTTCAGGGCTGAAGGTCGAACGAAGGTGGTCGAGGAAATCAGGAACTACAATAAACATAGCCGGTTGTTTGTGCTGATATCGATAATTAACAATCGCAGCAGCGAGATGTGTCTTTCCACACCCATTTTCTCCAAGTAAAACTAACCAACTTACAGGATTTTGTGCATACTCACGTGATATTATCAATATGTTTTCTAGGTTATCCTGTTGGTCTTCTGGTAAATCTTTCCTTAGATCGAAATTTTCGAAGGTCATTTCTTTTTGAAGTTTATATTGTTGCTGCCATTCGTAAACAAGTAATGGTGATTTATTGTTAAAAGTACAAACTTGATACAGCGAAGAATTGACCAACCGAGTATGTATTCTATCATCCAATTCATCGACAGCGCCTATTGCTACAATTACTGTAGGAATTTGATTGCTGTAACGGTGGCTGATAAGCTGCTCGAGTTTTTCTTTTGCCCACGGAGTACTTGATTGTGCCCCGAGATCATCTAATATCAACAGTGGCGTATTCTTTACCTGTTCGAATAATGCGTCATAAGCTATATCACTGTCGCGATTAAAACTGGAACGAAGATGGTCGAGTAAATCCGGAGTTGTTATGTAAAATACATGACCATTATTTTCTATCTGATAGCTGGCAATCGCCGCAGCCAGATATGTCTTCCCGCACCCACTCGGTCCGGTAAAGACAAGCCACCCCTGGGGTTTTTCAGCGAATTTTTTCGCAGCCCGATAAGCTTTCTCGTAATCTTTCCTGTCCGAGGGATTATCTCTCATTCCCTCCTTATTCAATGTATCGAAGGTGACATTGACCAATTTTCCCAGGTTGCTGTATCGTTGAAGCTGAGCTTTTCGTTCGGCATCCGTTTCCCGCCTGGTACAGGTACAGGGCACTACCTGGCTGTAGTCTGGTTTTCCTGAAGGTAGAAGTGGATGGACGAACCTTGCCCCTTTACATATAGGACACAGAGGGCGTAAATCCGTATCTTCTTCTTCAACGTCTGACGACGTGTCCGTATTTTCCCTTGATATATTTGTCTGGGTCTGTTTCAGAACCTTGCTTATGTGTTCCATCACCCCTGCCTTCTGCAGACCAATTTTCCAGTATCCTGTCTATATACCGCCAGTTTCTCTTATTCAAGCTGACGGCCTCCTTTATTGCATCTCTTATCCAGGATTCAGGATACAGGCTCTCAGCCTCTTTAAGCCATTCGGCTATCAAAGGATTGAGCATACCAACATTTTCTTCGTAGAGCGTGAATATATCCGGAGGAGTACCGGTTTCTACAGCACTGGTCCGTTTTCCGGGTCCAAGACCTTCCAACACTATCTCCCCGTTTCGTATTTTTTCCAGTACCTTTTTATCACTCTCCGAATTTATAAAGTACAATAACTCCGGTTCTCCGTCGCGATCGAGTTCGAGCAGTAGTATTGTTCCGCGTTTTACAGCCAGATCGAGGGCACCGGTTATCAACTTTTTAGATTCTTCACCTTTTCCGCCCAGGCTCTTAACAAGACCAGAATCAAAAAGTAAATCTCTTAGAGTAACGTAACGAGGATACCCTCGTTTACCATAGACGGCCCTAAAAACATGAAGGGTCACTTTCAGCTCATATATATCTTCTATCTGAGGTAATATTTTGCTGATAAACAGGTTCGGTATCGGGGTAAACTGCATCCTGGCAGGAAAGCCTTCGAACTGCTTCATAGCATACTCGGTTCCTGATTCGGCAGATTTTCAAATTTCGAGAGTCTGGGAACGAAACGAAGGTTCACAGTGCCAACAGGTCCATTTCGATGTTTTGCAATTATTATATCTGCTATACCCTCAGGATAGTCCCTGTCGGGATACTGGTTATCCCATTCTTCGCGGCTGTAATAATATTCGTCCCGATAGATGAACATCACAACATCTGCATCCTGCTCAATACTTCCGCTGTCTCGAAGGTCAGATAACTGAGGACGATGTGAGGCTCGCCACTCCGATGCTCGACTCAACTGAGAGATAGCTATCACAGGAATCTTTAATTCCCTTGCTACCGCCTTTAATGAGCGCGAGATGAAACTTATTTCCTGGACACGGTCCCGTATCTGCCCGTCCATAAGGCCGAGATGATCGATGATCATAAGGTCCAAACCGTGTTCGAAATATAATCTCCTTGCCCGGCTTCTTAACTCACCTACACGCAAGCGTGGATTGTCATTTATATATATCGGTGCTTCGGAAAGGATACCGGTGGCATCCATAATCCTCTTCTCCTCCGCTTCCGAGTGCAGGCCAAGACGGACATGATTAAGATTAACATCAGCTTCACTCGCCAGTAAACGCATTACGAGCGGTTCTCTTGCCATTTCCAGGCTGAATAACGCAACACTTGCTCCCTGCTCGACGGCCGAATTTCTAGCTATATTCAGAGCCAGGCTGGTTTTTCCCATACTGGGTCTCCCGGCTATCACTATAAGGTCCGACTGCTGAAAACCGCCAAGAAATTCATCAAGGCCAGCATAATATGTCCTGACTCGTGAAACGGGTTCACCCGGTTCATCTTCAGTTGAAATAGGAGCTTCGAAATACTTGTCCAGCACCGACCTGATATGGACAAAATCACCCGACGTCTGGCCGTGTCTCAGGCTGAAGAGCACATCTTCAGCTCTGTTCAAGCTGTTATCCACATCAGGATCAACATCGAAACCGATAGACTCGATCTGCTGGGCGGCTTCTATTAACCGGCGGCTTATGGAAAGACGGTATACTATCTGGGCATAATACTCTATATCCAGTGATGTCGGTACGATTGAAACGAGGTGGCTTAGATAAGCAGCACCGCCACACTCTTCCAGTTTCTCCCGCCTGTCCAGTTCCTGGGCTACCGTTATCTGGTTAATGGCTTCATCGCGCCGGTTGAGTTCAAGGCAGACGTCATAGAGAATACGATTTCTTTCATCATAAAAAAAGTCTGATTCGGAGAGCTGCCCTGTGATCTTATATATTGCGGCACCATCGATAAGGAGAGATCCGATTACAGCTTCCTCAGCGTCAATATCATGTGGCGGCAACTTCTCCATATCTAACCCGAATCGTCTCCTTCAACCTTATAAATAAACCGGTATTACTCTGTCTCTTCAGCGGGTTTTTCCGTTACCGTGACCTTTATTTTCGGGGCAATGTCTTTACTGAGCCTGATCTCCACATCATAAGTACCTAGCTGGTGAATGGTTTCAAGAAGTTTGATTTTTCTCTTATCAACTTCCAGACCGGTTGCTTTTTCCAGTTCAGCGGCGATATCTGCATTGGTGACCGAACCATAAAGGCGTTCCTTACCACCGCTTTTAGCCTCAATGAAAATCTCTCTACCATTCAGAGATTCACCCAGTTCTTTCATCTCTATCTCAGCCTGGGCATCGGCTTTAACCCTGGCTTCCATCTTCGTTGCCATCGCCTTGATCGTTCCGGAATTGGCGAACACGGCCAGTTTCCTGGGAATCAGGTAATTTCTGGCATAGCCGTCAGTTACTTCCTTCATCTGACCGGATTTCGCTACGTTTGGTACATCTTCAGTAAAAATTACCTTCATTCGCGTCCTCTTTCGCCATAATTATACTGTAACATACCATATTTGTAAAAATATCCCAAGACTGTCGGTAAAAACTTATTAAAAATTTTCAATACCGGTGCCACCTGCGTATCAGGCTCAAAAAATGTTGACAAGCTGTTACGCATTGAGTTATACTACTCAATTGGAAATGATTGAGTCTTTTTACATCATTACGTTCTTGTATTGAGGGGAAAAAGACTCATTTTTTTGCCTGAAATTCCTACTTTCAGGAGGCTGATCGGTTAATAATACAGAAAACTAAATATATCAGAGGAGGTTGTATGGAGCTAAACCGGAGAGAATTTATAAAATTCGGCGGCGCGGGTATGGGAGCACTCGTGCTGCTGAAAGGAGCAGGCCTTGGCCGTAGTGGGAAAGCTGCAGCAGAAGTAGTCCCGTTAAAAAAGAAAATCAAGGAATCAACTACTATATGCTGCTACTGTTCCGTTGGCTGCGGAGCCATTGTATCGGTTTATGAGGATGGGACGGTCAAGATTGAAGGCGATCCCGATCATCCGATCAATGAAGGAACGCTTTGCAGCAAAGGTCAAGCTATGGCCCAGGTCCACCAGGTAGACGGACAAATTAATCCATACCGTCTTACCAAACCCTTATACAGAGCGCCGGGCGCAACGGATTTTGAAGAGAAATCGTGGGACTGGATGGTCGATGAGATCGCCAAGAGAGTTAAGAACACCCGTGACAGCAACTGGAATGCTGCTGCAGGTAGAACCGATGCGCTGGCAAGTTTCGGCGGTGGTGAGTTAGACAATGAAGAGTGCTACCTGCTGGCAAAGATGGATCGAGCACTCGGAATAGTTTACCTCGAACACTGCGCACGCATATGACATTCCTCTACAGTTGCGGCTCTGGCAGAGTCGTTCGGTAGAGGAGCAATGACCAATCACTGGATCGACATCAGAAACTCCGACTGCATGATGATTATCGGCTCCAATGCGGCTGAAAACCATCCTATCTCTTTCAAATGGGTAACCGAAGCAATGGAGAGGGGTGGTACGCTCATCAACGTCGATCCGAGGTTCACCCGAACTTCGTCAAAAGCTGACATCTACGCCCCGATGAGATCGGGGTGCGATATTGCCTTTATCGGCGGAATGATTAATTATGTGCTAAACGACATGGAGAAAAATCCCGGCAGTTACAACATGGAATACGTCATGAATTATACGAACGCCGCGTTTATCATAAACCCGGGTTTCAAGTTCGATGACGGCATGTTCGGTGAAGTAACCCAGGGTGAATATAATGGTTCATATACTGCTGTATCAAAAGAGACATGGAAATACGCCGACACCAAGACACCGGCAACGGACCCCACCCTGAAAGATCCAATGTCTGTATTCCAGCTGTTAAAAAAGCATTACTCACGTTATGATGCTGATACTGTATGCAGTATTACCGGTACTCCCAAGGATGTTTACTTAGAGGTATGCCAAACATACGCAGCCACCGGTAAGAAAGGTAAAGCCGGGACGATAATGTACGCAATGGGAACGACCCAGCATACCTATGGTGTCCAGAATATCAGGTCTTATGCAATACTTCAGCTGCTTCTGGCAAACATGGGCGTCTGCGGTGGAGGTATCAACGCTCTCCGCGGTACTTCAAACGTACAGGGCTCGACCGATATGTGTCTTCTCGAGCATATCCTCCCCGGATATCTCGATGTTCCGGTCGAAAGTGATACCGATCTGCAAAGATATCTAAAGAGAACCGGGAAAAATCCTGATGCTGCAATCACTCCGGTCGGACTTGCCGGAGATAAAAGCTCGAATTGGTGGGGTAACGCCGACAAATATATCGTCAGCCTTCTCAAGGCATGGTACGGTGATGCCGCAACACCTGAAAATGAATTTGGTTTCAATTACCTGCCAAAAAAGTCCACTACGACCAACTACACTCATATAGGACTGATCGAAGCAATGGGGAATGGAATTATCAAAGGCTTATGGGTCTGGGGACAGAATCCTGCGTCCGGTGGTCCAAATGTAAATGGAGCACGTGAAGCTCTTGCTAAACTGGACTGGCTGGTATCAGTCGACATATGGTTGAACGAAACCGGGGAATTCTTCAGAAGACCCGGAGTGAATCCGGCTGACATCGATACTGAAGTATTCGTACTTCCTGCCGCCTGTTCATATGAAAAAGAAGGCAGCATCAGTAACAGCGGTCGCTGGGCACAGTGGCGGTACAAAGCCGTTGATCCGCCCGGAGAAGCGATGCCGGATATGGAGATCATGGACCTCCTGATGCATAAGATCAAGCAACTCTACGAAGCCGATCCATCAGCACCGGGTCGGGAGGTTGTCACTAACCTGGTTTGGGACTATGGAGAGATAAACGCTGACATAGTTGCCAGGGAAGTGAACGGCTATGATCTGACCACCGGTCAACTGGTAAACCTTTTCACCGGTCTGAAAGCGGACGGTACAACTACATCCGGTAACTGGCTGTACTGTAACCAGTATACGGAAGCAGCCGGAAACAAGATGAAACGACGTGTACCGGTTGATAATTCAGCCAAGGGAGTTGGACTCTACTCGAACTGGTCATGGTGCTGGCCATTCAACCGCCGTATCATCTACAACAGGGCATCGGTTGATCTTGATGGTAATCCTTGGGATACCGAGCATCCGGTTACTTACTGGACCGGCAGCGCCTGGGCTCCTCAGGGCGACCTGAGTGACCAGAAAGGTGGCGATGTACTCGACGGCGGATGGCCACCGATTAATGTGGCCGATCCCGGAGCCAGGTACCTGCCATTTATTATGAAACCCGAAGGAGTTGCACGTATCTGGGGTTATGGCCGGGTTGATGGACCTCTACCGGAGGTTTATGAACCATGGGAGAGTCCACTTGATAAGAATATAATGTCAGGGACGATGAACAATCCCTGTGCATTTATTGGTAAATGGATGAATCCGCATGGTACACCTGACAAGTATCCCTATGTCGGAACTACATACCGGTGTACGGAACACTGGCAGACAGGAATCATGACAAGAAACCTCCCATGGCTCGTTGAGCTTATGCCTGGAATGTACATTGAGATGGGTATAGCACTGGCAGAAGAGAAAGGTATCGAGAACGGAGATAAAGTGATTGTCAGTTCAGCACGTGGTGATATCGAAGCTGTAGCTATCGTTACCGAACGTTTCCAGCCGCTGCAGGTCGGAGGAAAGTCAGTACACCACATCGGCGCGATCTGGCACTTCGGTTACAGCGGCATGGCTAAAGGCGACAGTGCCAACAGACTGACTCCTGCCGTTGGCGATGCCAACACAACGATTCCGGAATACAAGACATTCCTGTGCAATGTGGAGAAGGCATAATGCGAATGAGTAAAGCGAGTGTAAAGGAGGAATACAATGGCTAATGCCAGACTAATAGATGTTTCAAAATGCACTGCTTGCAGGGGTTGTCAGGTTGCATGTAAAGGCTGGAATGGCCTGCCGGCAGAACACACCACACAGACGGGCACTTATGAGAATCCGCCAAAGTTATCCGGTGTTACCTGGATTAAGGTGCAATTCAGAGAGCGCCCGGGCGAGTGGTTGTTTAGAGCGCATACCTGCATGCACTGCACCGAAGCGAGCTGTGAAAAAGTCTGCCCTACCGGAGCAATATCCCATGATGGTGAGATAGTAATCATCGACCAAGACTGGTGCATTGGCTGCGGCTACTGCGTCCAGGCCTGTCCATTCCACGTACCTCATAAAGATGAAGAAGGACAAGGAACTGCTCGAAAATGCAGAATGTGCATCGACCGTGTTACCAACGGTATGGCACCAGCATGCGCTACGACTTGCACGACAGGTGCAATTCAGTTCGGTGAAAGAGACGAATTGATAGCTATGGGTAATCAACGGGTCAACGTCCTTAAGAATAAAGGGTATGCCGATGCAAATCTTTACGGCGAAACAGAGATGGGAGGACTGCATACGATGTACGTCCTGACACATCCGCCTGCGGATTTCGGTTTGCCGGAAGACCCGGTACTGGCCACAAATTCTACCTGGGCTCAATGGGTCAGTGGCGTAGTCGCCGCCGGAGTAGTCGCCGCCATACCTTTCTGGCTGCTGTTTAAGAGAAAACAAAGAATAGAATCCAATGTAAAAGGAGGTACATAATGGCTTGGGCTCCACCAATCTGGTTTTACTTATGGCTGGCCGGTATGGCTGGTGGCGGATATTTCGCTGCCTACCTTATCGAGCGATATACAAAAGCAACCGATAATAATCTATTACGGTTAGCAACATACCTCGGTATACCGATGGCGATTATCGGTGTACTGCTCCTTATCATTGATCTTGGTGCTCCACTCAGGTTCTGGCACCTGTTCACACAATTCAACCTGGCGACACCGATGTCCGCCGGGACATGGATATTGCTGTTGTGGGTAATCATCGCAGTCGTCCTTGTCATGATCTGGTGGCTTGCCAACAAAATGCCTGGTAGAGTCGACGGACTTCTAAAACTTGCAGGAATTTTAAAACCGGTGAATGTGGTACTCTCTGTGCTAATGATTGCTTATACCGGCGTGCTGCTGTCAGTCAGCAACCAACCGATGTGGTCAAGCACAATACTGCTTCCGGCACTGTTCGTAGCTTCTGCCGTTTCGACAGGCGTGGCAATACTGATCATTGCATCGATTGCATCGAATGCAATAAGCAAAGGTAACCTGGTCGAACTGAGAATGACAATGAACACCCTCTATGGTTCATCGGCCTGGACTATCCCTGAAAAAGTAATCGAGAGACTGGCTGAAATGGACGTAGTCGTTATAGTTATCGAACTTCTCACGTTAATCGGTTACGCGATATGGCTTGCCGCGTCCTCGATGAGCGGAGCAGGTGATGCACTTGCATTGCTCACAACGGGCGTCCTTGCTGCACCGTTCTGGGTAGGTGTAGTACTTCTCGCTCTCCTCATCCCTCTGGGACTGGAGATTACCAACTGGGGCAAAGATATTGCCATCAAGAGTGTCTCCCGCGCTGTCATGGCTTCATCTGCATGCGTAGTGCTGGGCGGTCTGGTACTCAGGGCTGTTATCACAATTGGCGGTCAGATGTAGCCTAATTGAAGGGAGATAAAGGTGGCGGACAGTAGAGGAAACGGAGTTCTGAAACAACTGAGAGATGAAGGAGAAAAAAGAGGACTATCATCCAGATTTATAGAATTCTACCAGAAACTGTTCGATATACAGGCAAGGGGTGAACAGCGGATTGGCAAAGTAAGTCCCGGCCTGGAAAAAGAATTAATTGATGAGCGGCTTGTCCGTGGACGGCCGCTCATCAATTATAATGACATTACCTTTGACTGGGTACTCCTCAACAACCTGTTTGTCGATATAATCAAGGTCTTTGCTGAATATGAGGACCTTTTTGGCAGGTTACCAAAGAGTCTGACCCAGCCTAAACCGCGAAAGGTAATACCCAGAGGGCTTGTGAAAGCCTGGTTCAAGGGGACAAAACTACCCGCCTCGATGACGACGGACAACATTGATGAGCACCTCCTTCTCGAAGCTATAACTCATGCAACGTTGAAGCCATATCTCGTCAGCTACGCAAGGGCATTCTCAGGGCTGATTAACAATGAACGCTGGAGGCGGAATACCTGCCCTGTTTGCGGAGGAAAGCCGGATTTTTCCTATCTGGACAAGGAAAAGAGTTCCCGCTGGCTGGTCTGCTCGAGATGTGATACAAGCTGGTTATTCCAGAGAATAGAATGCCCGTTCTGCGGCAACCAGGAACAAACAAAGTTGTCTATATTTTCAGATGAAGACGGACTGTACCGGCTATATACCTGCGAAAAATGCCACAAATATATCAAAACGATCGATCTGAGAGCTACGGACAAGCATATTATACTTCCTGTTGAGCGTGCCCTCACCCTGGCAATGGACGCTCAAGCTCAGGCTAAAGGTTACGAACCGGGTAATTCATGAACGGTAACCTTTGGCACCTTTCTGATTATATGAAAGACTTAATGTTTCGTAATATGTATTTATGTAAAGTTTATTTCCACTATGCAAAAATTGATAATTATCACCCGACTACCTATAATTGAGCAGTAACGCTATTCGGAAAACAGTAAGATGAACTTCTTGGATATGGGTTTCTGGGAAATCGCCCTTATTATTATAGTTGCCCTGATAATCTGGGGACCGGGCAAGATACCTGAGATTGCCCGCAGCCTTGGTAAATTTATGAACGCCATGAAAAAAATGAGTTTCGACCTGACGACCCAGGTCAGGAAGGAAATGGAACTTGAGGAAAAGAAGACCAGTTCACCCACCGACAGCAAAGAGAAAACTGTGAAGAAAACGGAACCACCTGCCGAAGACAAAAAGAAATCTGAAAAGAACCCGCAATGAGTGATAGCGAAAAAAATCTTTCGATACTGGGACATTTCAGCGAAATGCGTAAACGCCTGATAAGAAGCGTTATTGTCCTTGTCATAACGATAATCGTCGCCTTTGTCTTCTGGAAGGATTTGGTCGAAATTCTTATGTATCCCGCGCCTGAAGGCATAACCCTCCAAGCGGTAAAGATGACGGAAATGTTCGGCACAACGATGAGAATCTGTCTCGTAGCCGGGATCATCCTGGCAATGCCCTACCTTACCTACGAGCTTCTGATGTTTGTTTCCCCGGCACTAACCCGCAGCGAAAAGAAATATGTCTATATCGTTCTGCCGTGGATAGCATTGATGTTCATTGGTGGTGTCGTATTCGCCTACTTCATCATGATACCCAATATCACGGCCTTTCTTCTCAACTGGGGCGCCGACCTCGTTACTCCCCAGCCAATGTTCAGCGATTATATCAATATCGTGACAAGGATGCTGCTGATATCGGGACTGATATTCGAGTTGCCGGTGCTTATCACATTCCTGGCACGAATCGGTATCATCAGACCACAATGGCTTGCCAGTAAATGGAGAGGAGCCGTTATCATTTCCTTTATCCTGGCTGCAATAATCACTCCCACACCCGACCCTCTCAACCAGTCGATAGTCGCCGGCGTGCTTATCTTCCTATACGGACTAAGTCTGTTTCTCGCGAGACTCGTTTACAGGAAAAAGAGTACAGATGAAGAGATAGAAATGTCCTCCTCTGAATAAACTCTTGCACAACACCTCCTGATTGCGTATAATAAGAATCTGTTATAGTATACTGCAATTTTTACTTATAATCGATATGCTGAAGCAGGAGTATTGCGTTTATTCATAACTCCGACGCGGCAATGACGGTCCTTATCTATTTTGCAGGAGTTGCTTTCGCCCATAATTTTCTGATTGCATCCAGTTCGGCAGGCATCGGAACCTTTGAACCGGTGGCAGTAATAATCGGATTGGTATTTTGTGCAGGATCAGGATTCCTTATGAGAGAGAAGATTGTTTAGGAGGAAGCAGTATGGTGTTACTCAAGCGTGAAAAGAAACCTGAATTTGAAGGAGGAGGGCTGATCCTCTTCCGCGAAGTGCAGGAAGCAATGAAGGCAGAAAAAATATTGAAGAGTGCCGATTACACTGTAAAACTGGTTGCTCCACCCGCAGAAATGAGAAAAGGCTGTGATCTCGCCGTCGAGATAAACCTGGTTGAACAGCCGGGCATCGAAAGGCTGCTGGCACAGAAAAACGTAATGTACATGTATATTTCACCTCTGAAAGACGTTGCCAGAGAGATTCTGGAGATAGTAAAGGTCACTGATTTCGGTCAATGGTTCATGGTTAAAGCCGGTAACATGAAATTAACGTTCAATAAAGAAACCACCGAGATAGTAAATACATCCGGCGGCGGCTGCCCCGATATTCCGGTCATGCACATGGAACTAATCGGGAAAAAACTTAACGAAGCGCCCAAACCCAAGGATATCGGATTCACTCTCTGTTCATTGATGCTTGATAAAGCCCTTGAGGAAAGTATCGCCCTGAAAGAAGGAGGTAGGTAGCATGCTTGTTATTACAGGAACCGTACCGTATGCCGACTTCCCTCTCGTCACGGGAAAAATCTGGCTTGATGATGATATGCTGATCGTGGGAAGACACAGCTTTCCACGCACACAGGGGACCGGTGCCATGATAGGCGCCGCCCTGGCTGTCTGCAATTACCTTAAACTAGAGAATCCTTATGTAGTTCTGGCCGGCGACACGGGCCAGGGTAAAGGCAGCCGGGCGATATACGAACACCTTATCCGGACCATAGATGAGCTGTCACCGGACGTCCTTGCCCTGCACTACTGGCTGCCGGATATGATGCTCTCCAG
Organism: uncultured Dehalococcoidales bacterium; assembly: GCA_964493985.1. Lineage (GTDB taxonomy): Bacteria > Chloroflexota > Dehalococcoidia > Dehalococcoidales > UBA2162 > MGML01. The sequence goes on along the minus strand of CAZBQL010000022.1, from coordinate 4,077 downwards.
GAGACTCTGTAGTGCAATCGATAAATGCCGGAAAAGACCGTTGATGATTGCCGATGCCGCCTCGATGTATTCGGCAAAGGCAGCAGGACTGGCTGCCCAATTCGACATCTTTACTCCGGACGCAACCGAAATGGCGTTTCTCGCCGATCCGGACGCTACCCACCCGGCATACATAAACAAGCACTTATTTAATACCGATGTGAGTCGCACGCCCGAACTGGTAGCAGCAGCCTATAAACACAACGATGCGGCGAAGCTTCTTCTGGTAAAAGGGTCAACCGATTATATCGTACAAAATGGAGAAATAATAGAAACAGTGACCGAACCCGATGTGCCTGAGCTTGAAGCGATCGGTGGTACCGGTGATACGATTACCGGGCAGGTCGCTGCCTTTACCAGTGCCGGACTTGAACCGCATGAAGCTGCGATAATCTCCGCCAGGGCGAACCGCACGGCTGGAAAGCAGGCTCGGGCTACTCCGGCAACAAGAGTGGCTGAAATAATCGACAATCTTCCCACGGTGTTTGCAGAGAACCTGTGCGAGTGGAGTGGTGTCTGTATACCAAAAGGAGAAAAGTGAATACCTAAATCCCAATTCCTTAACTCTAAACAACATCAAAATTCGAATTTTTAAAACATTTGCATTTTGGTATTCGAATTTGTTTAGGGTTTCTTATTTAGTGATTAGTATTAAACGGTATTATTGCGCCTGATGGAGCCTGTAGTATATACTGAAAATGATTGCGGGAGCGGATGAGTCCCGGTGGGCTTCGCGGACTTCAACTCCGTCTGGGGGGCGTTAGAGCGTCTTCGGTGGGTTCGACTCCCATGCGCTCCCGCCATTTTATATTTTACTCCTCTATTCTCTTTTGTTTACATTCCTTCTTTTATTGATGGCAAATGTGTTGAATCCACCGCATACATTGGACCATCTCAATCACCATATGTAATAAGTTCAACAGGCTGGCAGGTCTTCAACGGTCTGCCAGCTTGTTCTTCTTTGCCAGAGCATGCCTGTAAAAAATTGGTAAGTTATTACTCTATTTCTTTGATATGGTTCAATCGCCGTCTTGTATAGAACTGCCCGTTATTAACTCTCGTCGAGTATCTTGTACATGTCACGGTACGAACGACCGAAATCAGGATCGATTTCGGGCAGTTTTTCTTTTAACAGGTTCATCTTCTCGATGAATTGCTTCCTGTCTCTGTTTTTCACCATACTCGCCCAGGTTTCGGTGGTCTTTTTGAATAACTCCTCCATCTCGGGCAAACCAGGCAGATTCATCTGTATGGACGCGTAAAGCTCCGGATCTTCGGTGATCACACTCTCAGCTAATGTCAGTAATACCCGGTATGTCGGACCGCCGATGGCTTTCATTTTTTGAAGCTGCTCAAAGCCGAGAAGAACATCGGCTGATGCAATGGCAATAAAATGGGACAGACCCAGGACAGCAGCCATCAGGTGGTCGTGCTCCTCCGGCGACATCAAAGTGACAATCCCGCCCTTTTCAGCCAGGTTATTCCTCACCTTGTCCGCTATCGCCATTTCAGCATCATTTGTGGGAGTGAGTATAAAATTCTGGTTACGGGCACTCCTGGCTCCGGGGCCGAAGACAGGATGAGTTCCGAGTACTGTCACATTATCAAGGTATTCGTGCATAACTCCGACCGGCATAACCTTGACCGAAGTAACATCCATTACCACCTGCCTTGAAGTCAGGCAAGGTTTTAACTGTTCAATTACACCGGTAAAACTATCGATCGGGACAGAAACAATAATCAGCCCGGCATCATTTACAGACTTAGAAAGTTTCGTTTCAGTATCCACGCCCAGTTCAAGCCCGGCTGCAACTAACTTTTCTTTATTTCTCCCGTAGAGGACTATGTTCTTACCATCTTTAAGAAGAAAATCGGCAATCCACCGGCCCATCTTCCCGTAACCGCCAATTATCGCGACTCTCATACAGAAACTCACTCCCTGTTAACAAAACCGGGCATATTATTTCAACCGGATAAATTCCAGTATCAAATATGCCCAAAACTAGTATTCACAAATTCTCGGCGGAACTGGTTTAGATATCAAGTCCACCCCGGTGGCGTTCGGTCTGCAACCTCATATATACATCATATGGCTGCGCTTCGCCAATCGGTATTCCGGCATCCACCAGGCAGCTTTCACAGACTATCTTGCCCCTGTGTATGAACAGACCACCTTTATGCTTGTGAGTTTTTCCTTCCTCGATGTCCACACCGCATGTCTCACATTTAGGCATAATAACCTCCCTGCATTAATATTAATTTACTATTATCTTATATCTTAACGGTCTTTCTCTACAGTGATATCAAGAACATAGGTACGTTCCGCCTTAATCCCGCCTTCCCAGTCCTGGCTGTACTCCATTGTTATCAAGGCTGTACCTTCCTTAACAGCCTTGAAAGTCCAGACATCCGTTCCGTTAGCCCCAACCAGTTCGGTATCGGGAGCCACATACTCCTGTTTTTCAAGCTTCATCACGCCATCCTCGTCATCCATTGTACACACCCAGGTGAAACCGGTAGTAGGATTAGCGCACAGTTTTGCCCGTATTGCGTCATTAACTTCAATTTCGAACTCATTGCCGATAACATTGGATTTGGCTTCAAATTCGTCACACGTGACATCGATATTAATGATAATAGAGGAAGAAAAACAGGATGATAAAAGTGTAACCGGCAAAAGCATCGCACATATTATCAACATTCTAAGTTTCATACACGTTCTCCCAGGTTGGTTTTTTCAGGAATTACACAATACTAATCAACTTGGGGCTAAAAAGTCAATGGACGAAGCCCGGAGAAACAATCAGATCAGCCGATTGCCTTCAGTTTTTTCTTACCTTTAACGCCACTGAGTTTCGCATACCAGTTATTAACCAGACGGCAGCCATTGTAACGCGTCTTTTTTCGAATTTTCATCTTCAGCGGATCGCCTCCAGATGAACGCATGCAGAGACGGCATGTCAGTCCAGAGAGAGTATACCACCGGCATTTATTTTCCTGCCGGATTTTTTCGCACATCAAAATAGCGACTGATTTCCTGATATTACTCATAGAGTTGAAATTATTATATCAGCGCATGGTGAATAACAAAAGTTTTCAAAGGCGAATCAACCGGTACTAACAAGCCGATAATGAGTTACTAACTCTGTGTAGCAGTAGGTTCTTTCTCTTTATCAAGATGAGAAGTTGTGGTTATCCTGTTTTTGACTTCAACCTTGTGGGCGCACATAAGACATTTTTCATAGAGGATGTTCTCTTCCATTTCCATGTAGGTCGTGCCACCGCACCTGGGACATCCCCTGGTTTTCCATTTAACCATTTACCAGTTTCTAAATTCCTCCAGTTTTTTTAATACGGTTTTAAACAAGCGTTTAAAGTGAGCTTCCTTCGTGTATATCTCCAGTTCCATTTTCATGTTAAATTGTTAAGTTATTATTAAGAGTCCCACTGCTTTTTCGCTATTCAAATCTCTTTACCCGACGGGCAGCATTAAGAACATCAGGTGGGAGGCCCGCCTTTACGAAAAGCGTATGCCGCAAAGACTACTATTATCAGAACGATTAGTAAAGCTAATATACCCATCAACACACATGGTAATTCAATATGTTGGGACTGTATGTGACAAATGTCGTACTAGCCCTGTAATAAGTGCTATATTAATAAAGTGTTGAAAGAAAAATACGATCAGAGGGATATTATGGAGTTCCGGGCTACAGATTCATTTAAAAACAGAATAGGTGAAGCGATAGTAGAGACTACGCTGGTTAGTTTCGGGTATACCGTGGAAAGGATAAGCCAGGTACAGAAGATTGGAACAACCGGACAGGTCTCGACACCGGACCTGCTGGTAACAGGTCCAGACGATAATAAGCAGACATATCTTGAAGTGAAACTGCGTTCTCCCGAACCAATGAAAATAAAGATCGATAAATCGCAGGTCGATTTCCTGAGAAGTAACTATCCGGATGCCCTGCTGGTCTTCGTATCCTCATTCAACGGCAGCATTAACTGCCTTGAGGTAAAAGATCCCGTTCTCAA
>CAZBQL010000021.1:0-39875 GCA_964493985.1 uncultured Dehalococcoidales bacterium | reverse complement strand
TTTGTCACAGAATCCGAAGAGATATATGTGAGGAGAGTATTTGTACTCTTCTTTTCTTTTCTTATGGTGATATATATCACATCTTAACAACGTAATCCGGCTGGTATAATCTTATCAGCCCAAATGTGGTAACAAGGAGGAGTAATCATTATGAATGAAGACATTAAGAATCCAGGAACACGTGATAGTAACAGACCTGTTGCCAGCCGGGGCACTTCGAACCGGGACTGGTGGCCGAACCAGCTAAACCTTAAGATCCTTCATCAGAACTCCCAATTGAGTAACCCGATGGACAAGGACTACAACTACGCTGAAGAATTTAAAAAGCTCGACCTTGATGCAGTGAAAAAAGACCTGTACGCATTAATGACCGATTCGCAGGAATGGTGGCCGGCTGACTTCGGCCACTACGGACCGCTGTTCATCCGGATGGCGTGGCACAGCGCCGGTACCTACCGCATGGGTGATGGACGTGGAGGTGCGAGTGACGGTACGCAACGCTTTCCACCCCTCAATAGCTGGCCGGATAATATTAACCTTGACAAGGCACGCCGGCTGCTCTGGCCAATAAAGCAGAAATATGGCAGGAAAATATCATGGGCCGATCTTATGGTGCTTGCCGGTAACTGTGCGCTCGAATCGATGGGATTTAAGACCTTCGGTTTCGGCGGTGGGCGAGAAGATGTCTGGGAACCACAGGAAGACGTGTACTGGGGAGCCGAGAGTGAGTGGCTTGGCGACAAGCGTTATTCTGGTGAACGTGAACTTGAGAATCCTCTTGCTGCGGTACAAATGGGGCTGATTTACGTGAATCCGGAAGGCCCGAACGGGAATCCTGAGCCGCTTGAGGCTGCTAAAGATATACGAGAGGTTTTCGCTCGTATGGCGATGAATGATGAAGAGACGGTAGCCCTCATCGCCGGCGGCCATGCCTTTGGTAAAACACACGGAGCAGGTGATCCGCTACTGGTTGGTCCGGAACCTGAAGCTGCTCCAATTGAAGAACAGGGACTTGGCTGGAAGAGTAAATTCGGTTCGGGTAAGGGCAATGATACTATTAGCGGTGGCCCGGAAGTCATCTGGACCAACACACCGACGGAGTGGAGTAACAACTTTTTCAGAATACTGTTTAACTATGAATGGGAACTGACCAAGAGCCCGGCCGGAGCATATCAGTGGAAGCCGAAGGATGATGCCGGAGCCGGTACGATTCCGGACCCGCATGACCCGTCGAAGCGCCGTTCGCCATCTATGCTTACCACCGATCTCGCCCTGCGATTCGATCCTGTTTACGAAAAAATATCACGGCGGTTCTACGAAAATCCGGACCAGCTTGCGGATGCCTTCGCCAGGGCATGGTTCAAGCTGACTCACCGTGACATGGGCCCACGCTCCAGGTACCTCGGACCGGAGGTCCCTAAGGAGGAACTGATCTGGCAGGACCCTGTGCCGGCAGTCGATCATGAGTTGATCAATACGCAGGATATAGTAGACCTGAAAAATAAAATCCTTGCATCAGGCCTGTCCGTCTCCGAATTAGTTTACACAGCCTGGGCATCGGCATCTACATTCCGTGGATCAGACAAACGTGGTGGGGCGAACGGAGCGCGTATTCGTCTTGAACCGCAAAAGGACTGGGAAGTCAACCAGCCAGCTAAACTGAAGACTGTTCTTCAGACTCTCGAGGGTATTCAAAAGGACTTCAATAATGAGCAGACAGGCAGGAAAAAGGTTTCTCTTGCGGACCTGATTGTCCTGGGTGGATGCGCTGGTGTCGAGCAAGCTGCCAGGAACGCCGGACATGATGTGACAGTTCCTTTCACTCCGGGACGAACAGATGCCCTGCAGGACCAGACCGACACGGTGTCATTTGCAGTCCTCGAACCGGTTGCAGACGGCTTCCGGAACTACCTGAAGACAAAATACTCCGTATCGGCGGAGGAATTGCTGGTTGACCGGGCACAATTGCTGACATTGACTGCTCCTGAATTGACGGTTCTAATCGGCGGTATGCGTGTCCTGAATACTAACTTCGGGCAATCTCAACATGGAGTCTTTACCAAACGTCCGGAAACACTTACCAATGACTTCTTTATGAATCTGCTGGATGTGAGTACTGAGTGGAAAGCAACTCCGGATGAAAATGTGTTCGAAGGTCGTGACCGCACGACGGGCGAACTTAAGTGGACCGGTACCCGTGTCGACCTTATCTTCGGCTCTAACTCCCAGCTTCGAGCCTCAGCGGAAGTATACGCATGTGAGGACTCGAGGGAGAAGTTTGTGCAGGACTTTATAGCGGCATGGAACAAGGTAATGAACCTTGATCGCTTCGATATTGCATGATCATCACTTATTTCCAATATATTTTTTAAGATTATTAGTGCTGGAGGTTGGGTATTACCCAACCTCCCTGAATTTTCCAGAACAATAGACGCACCGGATAATATGAATTATAGTTGTAATGGTATGAATAGCTTTCCGACTCCCTATAAAGACGTAAATGAAGCGATATACACGCTTAGAGACAGTGCGAAGGAAATACTGGGAACTTATTTCACCGGCATGTACCTGTACGGTTCACTGGCACTCGGAGATTTCGATCCGGGACGGAGTGATATAGACCCATTGATCGTTACAAGTGAAGAACTGCCGGAAGGTATCATTAACGGACTGGAAGCAATGCACCGTCGCCTTTATCGAAGCGGACTGGAATGGACAAAAAAGATGTCCGGAATATACATACCGCTGGATGATTTACGTGTTTACAGGATGAACGGACCGAAAAATCCGATGCATAACAGGGACGATTTCCTTGTTGCCAGACCTGATATAGATTGGGTGTTTCACCGTCACGTACTGTATCGAAGTGGAGTGGTGGTGGAGGGCCCGTCTTTAAGGAATATGATCGATCGGGTACCACCGGAACTACTCAAGGAAGCCGCATTCATATTTCTACGTGACTGGGTGTTGTTGACATATGACAACGATATATTCCAGGAAGAAGGTCACCAGCCGTATTTTGTCCTGACGGTCTGCCGGTGCTTGTATACGCTCAGGAACGGTGATGTAACGACGAAACATAAGTCGGCGGAATGGGCAGTAAGTAATGTCGATGGTAAATGGTCGGACCTGATTCGGCAGGCAATGAACTGGCATTACAGTGACCCTGCCGGAGATATTCCCCAGACGCAGAAGTTCATGCGGTATATCATGGCGAAAGCCGGTGTGATGGTATAATGAGTAATACAGCCTATTGACACGCTGAAGGCCTAACACATACACTTATTTTAATATACACTTTGGGAGTAAGACCGTGATCTGTCCGGTATGCAAGGCGGAAATGATTGTCGTGGAGTACCACGATATAGAACTAGACATGTGTGCTGAATGTAAGGGAGTGTGGTTCGATTCCGGCGAACTGGAACTGGTGCTGAAGACCTACCAGGTCGAAGGCATTGACGAATTTCTTGAAGAAATGAGGAATGCACCTGACGCAAAGACCGATGAGAAAAAGCGAAAGTGCCCTATATGTGGTAAGAAGATGGGTAAAAAAGACGTCGGGAAGGAACCGGACGTTATTATCGATACATGCGATAGAGGACATGGATTGTGGTTCGATGGTGGAGAAGTAGTGCAGCTAAGCAGCCAGTTCAGTTCGGGGACAGCGAGTCATCCTGATAATCCTGCTCTAGGATTTCTGGAAGAATTTTTCGGAACACCGGAATAATTGACATAAAGTGCGTGGTAAACCTTAAGGAGGTGCGGAACAATGATAGCTTTATGGGTGATATTAGGACTAATAGTTATCGGGATACTCTGGATGATAGGTATTTATAATGGTCTGGTTCGATTTCGGAACGAAGTAAAGAATGCCTGGGCGCAGATAGACGTCCAGCTGAAACGCCGCTATGACCTTATCCCTAACCTGATTGAAACAGTCAAGGGATACATGACTCATGAGCGTCAAACACTGGAAGCCGTTACCAATGCCCGTAGTGCTGCCCAGCAGATATCAGAGACTGCCGGAGCGGGAGAACGGGCAAAAGCTGAGGGTGAACTCAGCCAGGCTCTTTCGCGGCTGCTGGTAACCGTAGAAGCTTATCCTGATCTGAAAGCTAACCAGAATTTCCTGGCCCTCCAGGAAGAGTTGACCTCGACAGAAAACAAGATTAGTTTTTCACGTCAGTATTATAACGACTCCGTACTCAAGTATAACAACAAGACTCAAATGTTTCCGTCTAACTTCGTAGCCAGTATGACCGGTTTCAAGGCCAGTGAATTCTTCGAGGTTACACTTGCGGCTGAGAGGGAAGCACCGAAGGTAAGTTTTAGTTAGCAGAGAGTTACTAGATGTGGGAACAGATACGGTCTAACAGAAGAAGGTCTTTCGTACTGGTGATTGCCATGGGACTGATACTCCTGGCAATTGGCTGGCTGCTGGGCTATGCTTTCATGAACAGCGCTGTGGGAGGACTGGCAATCGCCGGAATAATCTGGGTTGTGATGAGCCTGGTGGGATACTTCCAGGGCGACAGCATCCTGCTTGGTCTCTCAAAAGCCAGGAAAATAGGTCCGGATGATCACCCGAGGCTTTATAATATTGTCGAGGAAATGAAGATAGCTTCGGGCCTGGAACATATGCCGAGTATTTATATAATAGACGATCCAGCCTTGAACGCGTTTGCCACTGGCAGAGACCCGAAGCGAGCTTCAGTGGCTATTACCTCCGGCTTGCTGAATAAATTGAACAGGGATGAACTCCAGGGAGTAATCGGCCATGAGATGGCCCACATTAAAAACCGCGATGTGCTGTTAATGGCAATGACCAGCGTACTGCTGGGGACTATCGTAATTTTAGCCTGGTACGGTTCACGTATTATGCTTTTCAGCGGTGGAGGAAGGTCGAGAAGTTCATCGAGAGGAGGCGGCGGCCAGGCGCAGCTTATCATAATGATCGCGGCAATTGTACTGGCAATACTGGCGCCGATTCTTGCCCAGTTGATCTACTTCGCCATCTCAAGAAAGAGAGAATACCTGGCTGATGCGTCTTCGGCTCTCTATACTCGATACCCTGAAGGGCTGGCTTCGGCGCTGGAGAAACTTGGACAATCTACAGGCCAACTGCAGTCGGCAAACAAGGCAACGGCTCCTATGTACATAGTCAATCCATTTCGTAAACAGGGAGTACAATTCAGTAACCTGTCAAGCACTCACCCGCCATTGACAGAAAGAATTAATATTCTGCGTAAAATGGCAGGGGCTACTTACGTAAACTACAATGAAGCGTACCGTGAAGTCCATCACGGACGCAGTGGAGTGATTCCTGCTACCGGTCTGGTCGGTGAAAGTGTTCAACTAACTCCCACCAGACCCTCCTCAAAAGCAGACGATCCCGATGAAAAACAGCGGATAAGAGAAACATCTGCCGTACTGCAAAAACTTGGAGGATACAAGACTATTGACTGTGAGTGTGGCGCCAAGCTGAAACTCCCACCGGGATTTACTCAGGGGACCCTTACCTGTCCGCGATGCGGCAGGAAACATAGAGTGGGTGGATGATCTTTCCTTCTTGAATTTAATCGATTGAAGAAGGACCACAGGCCAAAATAGCTCTTTTAACTAAGGTCTTTGTTATCTGGACTTTATATTTATTCTTCGAGAGAGGTCTTGCATCCCTGACAGCTTCTTCTGCTGCCTTTTCAGCGGTCGATTCATCAATTATTTTACCTTTTAAACTCTCCTCAACATAGATGGCCCTGTAGGTCGTCGGTGCGACGGAACCGAGTACGATTCTTGAATCAGCCACACTGTCGTTATTTGTCGTTATAATTACAGCAGCGCTTACAATCGAAAAATCCAGAGCAGGTCGAATGGTAAACTTCATGAATTTTTGTTTTGTACCAGGCGGTACGACTGGTATTTCTATTCCGGTGATTATCTCATCACTATCGAGTATATTGCCCAGCGTTTCAAAGAAATCTCTGATAAGAATACTTCGTTTACTGGTAACTATTGTTGCATCCAGGGCCGCTAGTACAACGGCGATATCCGAAGGACAGACAGCGAAACAGCCTTTGCCGCCAATTATCGCGTGGTACCTGTTATCGCCGGAAACAGCGTAACATTGCTTGCCGCCTTTCCTCAGGCAATTAAAGGTATTACCGGTCAGGAACGACCGTCTAAAGTACCAGCACTGTACTTCCTGGCACAGATTTCCTGCTATCGTAGCCATATTACGGATAGCAGGCGCCGCAATCGATCCTGCCGCTTCAGCCAGTGCAGGATATTCAGCCTTGATAAATTCCGAGGAAGCTATGGCACTGACCCTGGCCAACGCTCCTATCTTTAATCCGCCGGAATCCTTGCTGATAGTATCAAGACCCGGTATGTTTTTAATATTCACCAGCAATTCGGGTGATTTACCGAACGCTTCTGTTTTCAGGAGATTGAGGATATCCGTACCACCGGCCAGGACCGCTGCATTGCCTGATTTCAGCAGTGAAACAGCATGAGCGACCGATTCTGTATTTTTAAAGGCGAATTTTTGCATTCCTTACTATTTCTATACCTTTCCCAGTGCTTCCAACACCTTGTCCGGAGTAATCGGTCCGGACTTTATCCTTACTCCAATGGCATTGTAGACAGCGTTGGCGATAGCCGGAGCTACTGCGACAATTGTCGATTCACCCATTCCTTTAACGTTCAAAGGAGTTGTCGGCGCATCGGCGGGATCGGAATGAAAGACGGGAGTGAATTTCCCGTATTCAGGAAAAGTCGGGACTTTATAGTCGGTGAACGTAGGATTAATAATGATCCCCTCGTGATTCTCATCGAATATCATATCCTCATATAACGCGGAGCCCAGACCCTGTATGATGCCTCCATCGCACTGACCAATGATAACCTCGGGATTGATGGCCTGTCCGCAGTCGCAGACCATGATTAATTCCAGCACGTCGACCTTACCAGTCTCGGTATCTACCTCGACTTCGCAACACATGGCTGCCAGGCTTTTTTCAGTCATAGTCTTTCCGGTATCGGGGTTCTTATGAGAGGAAGTTTCCTGTCCGTAAACATATATACCTGCACCTCCGAACTTCCTCGATCCGGCAATGCTGCCTATCGTCATCGATTTCTCAGGATTATTTTTAGCGAAAACTTTTCCGTTTCCGATGCCCAGGTCTTCCTGATTTACCTCCATCAGGACAGAAGCCCTTTCCAGCAGTATCGCCCTGGCATTTCTCGCAGCGTTTATCGATCCGCCTATATTGGTGGGCGTGCCTTTGCTGCCGTAGACACCTCCGCCACGCGGATTATACTTCGTATTGTCTTCGGATACAGATACATCCTCGTATCGAACACCGAGGGTCTCTGCGACACACATGGCAGTGGCACTTTTAATACCCTGTCCGATGTCTTCGGCAGAGCAATTCACGTCAACCGTGCCATCGGTATTTATCCTGACCAGTGTTCCCGATGTTCCTCCACCGGTGGTATGCATGGATAATGCCATGCCGAGACCGCGTTTTTTAGCGCCATTGATTGCAGTCGGCGTTCTCCAGCCTTTCCATTTTTTATCCCATTCGAAGGCTTCGGCAGCTTTTGTCATTAGCGTAATGTAATCGCCACCTGCAAGTTCGGAAAACTGACTGAGAGGGTCACCGGGCCGGTTACACCACTTTTTCCGCCATTCGATCGGGTCCATACCGGCGGCTTCTGCCATTTCATCGGCGAACTGTTCGGAACAGAACATACCCTCGGCATCTCCGTAACTCCTCTTGGGCCCCGCCATATTAATATTGCAGTATACGGGATTCGATGTAACCTTTACGTTGTCGTAATTGTAGACATTAACAGGAGCCTGGTTGGTTACACAAACAGCCACCGGTTCATGGCAGGCATGTCCACCCAGCGTGATGTCTACGGTGGTATCTATGGCGACCGGTCGACCATCATCCTTCTTTATACCGCCTTTTGTGGTATAGTAGCCGGGACCGCAGGCATGGTGAGACATGATGAATTGCTCATCCATTTCAAGAAGCGACCTTACAGGTCTTCCGGTCTTTTTAGCCAGAATTGCGGCGATACAGGCAAGCATGGCTTGTGAAACGCCGTATTTCCCTCCGAAACCACCTCCTACCCATTTGTTAATAACCGTGATTTTACTTTCGGGAATTTCGAGAGCTACGCTGATATATCCGTGTACATCCCAGAGTGTCTGGGTTGAAATCCATACCGTGAGGTTATCGCCTTCCCACCTGGCTATCGTCTGATAGGACTCAAGGGGGCAATGCGCCAGGGTTGGCCAGTGATATCGGCTCTCCAATATGATATCGGCTTCATTAAATCCCTGTGAGATGTCACCTCTTGTATTTGTGGTGGGGAACATGACAGGGATTCTATTGTCAGGCAGATCAGCATATATCACCGGGGCATCAGGTTTCAGGGCGTCCAACGGATCAAATACGGCAGGTAGAGGTTTGTATTTAACCTCAATCAGCTTGATGGCGTCCTCTGCTGTCTCTTTCGTCTCGGCAGCAACAGCAGCAACCTGTTCACCGGTCATATAGACTTCTTCCGGCGGAAGTGTATAAAATTCATTTCGCGAACCGGTCCTGAATGGATGAGATGGCAGTATATCTTTATGAGTAATAACTGCCCTTACGCCGGGCAGTTTCTCTGCTTCGGAGGTGTCTATATCCATGATCCTGGCATGGGCATAAGGACTCTTCAGAACTCTGCATTCCAGCATACCCGGCAGACGGATGTCGGCGATATATTCCGCTTTCCCAGTCACTTTGAGAGCGATATCCTTTTTTGTATGGTCTCTGCCCAGGATATCAGGCAACTTCATTATTCTCCTTACGCATTTTCTCAGCGGCTGCCAGCACAGACTTTGTTATGAGGTGATAATTTCCGCACCGGCATATATTACCGGACAAAGCCCATTTAATATCCTCTTCAGAAGGGTCCGGGTTTTCATCCAGCAGTGCTTTTGCAGCTATTATCATCCCGGGAGTGCAAAAGCCACATTGAGAGCCATTGTTTTCTATGAATGCTTCCTGTATAGGGTGGAGTTTTCCAGTTTCGGGATCACTCAGACCTTCGATAGTGGTGATTTCTTTGCCATCGCAGTCTACCGTCAATGTCGAACAGGAAAGTGCCAGCTTGCCGTTTATCAGGACGCTGCAGGCTCCACAGGTACCTCTGTCACAGCTTGATTTTGTCCCGGTCAGACCGAGTTTTTCACGTAAAGTGTGAAGCAGAGTATCCCAGGGGTATACATCATATGCAAGCGATTCCCATGGATTGATATCATCACCTGTCGTAAGGTTATACGGCTTTCCATTTACTATCAATGTAATAGTGTTTATAATTTCTTGCACCTGTTCTTGTCAATCCCTGTCTTTAGAATCTTATTTTCTCTTTATTATCTCCAGTTGTCAACGCTTCAGGCATTTTTTCTGGTTTTTTTCGCTATACCGGAAATCTGGAGAACTTACCTGTTTAATTTCAGTATTAAAACCGCAGACACGCTAATGATTGATTTGATGAGAGACAAATGCGGTTTTACTCAGTGAACAATCACACGCCCGTATCACAGTAGAATACACGCAGTATAGATCGACACTTAGTTCAGTACATAAATGGACAAAATAAAGGGAGTGAAAATGATGTCACTCCCTTATTTTATACTGTATCAAGTGTAATATCGCATTATCTGGTAAATCAAACTTGCTTGATTAGATAGAATCTGAAATTACTTTTAAAAAAATAGCAGTAATCTACCCGTTACGTCAAAGCAGTTTGATCTATCAGCTTATTTCAGCCTGCTCCATTATATCCGGGATAAGGTTGTCCCAGCCGAGCGGCATAATATGAACTCCCTGGCAAAATGGCTTTATTTGCCTGATGATAGTTGCCGTGATTTCAACTGATTTCTTTTTAAGATCTTGCTTAGGTGTATTAGCCATTTCCTCGATGATTGTGTCCGGAACAGAGATGCCGGCTACATTTGAATTCATATATTTGGCCATAGCAACACTCTTCAATATAACGAGACCGGCTATAACGGGTCTGTTGAAACTCTGAACTCTATTCATAAACTGTTCGAACTTACCCGGTTCATACACCGCCTGTGTCTGAAAGAACATCGCGCCTGCGTCGATTTTCTTTTTCATTTTAATGATCTGCGGTTCGACAGGTTCTGCAGCCGGAGTGACAACGGCACCGATGAAGAAATCAGGTTTACTGTCCAATTCATGAGCGCCAAGGTCATATCCTTGATTCAGGCTGCTGGCGGCTTTGATAAGCTGGACGGAATCAAGGTCATAGACCGGTTTTGCTTCTGAGTGATCTCCCAGGACCGGGTGGTCACCGGTGATGCAAAGTACGTTCTCGATACCAAGAGCCCATGCACTCAGCAGGTCTGATTGAAGCGCAAGACGATTACGGTCTCTGCAGGTAAGTTGGAACACCGGTTCGATCCCTCTCTGGACTAGCCGTGTAGAGACTGCAAGCGAGCCTATTTTCATCACAGCACTCTGTAGATCGGTAACATTTATTGCCGTTACCTGATTTTTTAATAATTCGGCATCATTAAGGCACTCTTCAAGGTTCACCCCTTTTGGTGGACCTATCTCTCCTGTAGTAACGAACTCACCCTTTTCTAACCTGTTCTTTAGTTTACTCATCTATAAATATACTCCTCGTTATTAGTTAATTGCGGCTGGAAACCGTCTGATCTCCGGCGAAAGACCGGAATGTAGCTACACCGTCACCCATTGAAAGTGAACGAGGCCGGCTCCATTTGGAATTATTCTTAGGGTTAATATAATCATTCATTTTCTCAAGAAGATTCAGTTCTTTGAGTCGGTCGTATATCAGCTGCCATCCGCAGTCACGAGTTCGGTCTACCTCACATTTACCGTCTCTGGCACCTCCACAGGGTCCATTTAAAAGGCTTTTAGCACAGAGGGTTACCGGACATAATCCACCGGTAAATTCGACAATACATTCACCGCATAATGAGCAGTATTCTTTTATAAAGGTGTCGTCAATAGTTTCGCCGCCGAATATGGTATCACAACCCGGGTGTACCATACTCCCTTCGGTCGCGTCCATAACAGTATGAATACCTTGTCCGCATGCAAGTATGAGGTAGGAATCGGTGTTGTCAGTTTCTTTTTTATGATCCTCGTTCAGTAATTTTTTAGTAATCGATAGTTTGCACAGGCTTACTCCACTGTCTGTACAGGCCCAACCTGCGACTTTTACACCTCTCGCGGCAAGGCGTTTTGCCATCTCTTCCGTTTCCGGGGCTCCTCCGGAATGACATTTGGATGCGCAGTTTCCGCATCCTACCACAAATACTCTTTCTTCAGGTTGTAGAAATCCAATAATCTCATCCATGGGTTTCTGAATCGTAGCGTGCACAGGAATACCTCCTTATTATTATTTTCCAGGACGGATGAAAACTTCATCTGCTTAAAAATGATGATGTTGTACGCACGTTTATATCGATTTTCTTAATAAAACTGTGAACATAAAGATTATACCCTAAGGGGGTACGGTATATCAAGGACAGATAACATTATGTGGTGATAACCATAAGATAAGCGTTAAATGAACAGAAAATCAACTCTTTTTTTGAATTCTCTCAGGTGGAAAGAGAAAATGATACCCGGGATATATTGATTTTCAAATGTTTATGCTATAAACTTTGTGCGGTGAAAACGAAAAAAGATATATTCTGGGTCTCAGTACTAACGATACTCTGCATTGCCTGCTTTCCTGTTAATCCCCTGGTGTTAACAGGCGTTCTTGAGGTGAAGTCATACACCATTACAAATATACTTGCCTGGATAATATGGGCATTCGGTATGGTACTGGTTTTCGCCCCGATGGTGATGTTTCCAAAACGAGGAGGAGCACCCAAGGGGATGAAATTTGTAAAAACGACACGAATTGTCGATACGGGAATATACGCCGTGATACGACACCCTCAATACACCGGAGGGATATATGCGATATTCCTGACCAGTCTTCTGGCCTATCCTCACTGGCTCTTCGCCATGTTAGGAATTGCAGGAATTTATCTATGTTATCAAAGCACGAAAATAGAAGACAAACTGCTTATTGAAAAGTTCGGAGATGAGTACCGGGAATATATGGAGAGAATCCCTGCGATGAATTTTATCGAGGGAACAATAAGGCTACTGCGCAGGAGGAAAGAGGGATAATCAATCCTGGTAATTAATCATTCTATTTGTCTGACTGCTCTTTCATGGCAGCTTCAAGTTCATCTTCCAGTTCTTCCAATTGCATCCACATAGACGGCGGCACAGAATGTGCCGGCCACCTTGCCTTGAGATCAGCTATTTTTTCTTCGATCTCTCTTATCTTTTCATCACTCATTTCATTTTCCTCCGGATGAGTATGCATGTGATGCTAACAACTCTATATTTTTCCTTCTGTCCTGTAAAGAGATATGCGCTTTGTTGAAGTCTTATAATTGACTGATATATGTACAGGTTACTATAATGGCAGGCAAAAGAACAAAGTTAAATATCAGGAGGTAATTTCCCTGTGATAGAGAAAATACTTGTTCCAATGGATGGTTCGCGGCGGTCTTCGAAAGCTCTGGCTTACGCTATAGATGCGGCACGATGCTTTAACGGGAGTATCGTGATATTACGGGTTGTTCCGCTATCAATGCTTGAAATGGCATGGAATTCACCCAGCAGCGGAGGACCGATAATCAGGCAGGATTTTCTCAAGGAAGCTGACCGGCGAGATAAAAAGACGATGACGCGTATTAGAAAATACCTTCGGGATAAATTGAAAATAGTAAGCGACGAAGGTATCGAGGGTTCGTTTAGAGTGATGATAGGTGACCCGGCTGGCTCGATCAAACAGTGCTGTCAGGAAGAGAATATTGATCTGGTAGTAATGAATGCCAATAACAGGGGCTGGCTGAAAAGAGCAATTATGGGTAGCGTGACGGACGAAATTCTCAGGACTTCATCCGTTCCGGTGTTGGTATTACGGTCTGGAAGAAAGTAAAGAAAAAACCTTAATATACATCCCAACTTTAGGCTTAAGCACAGTATTAGTTTTGGATAATCTTGATCTTATATTAACCGTACTTGTTCTGCTGGGAGCTTTCGGGCTTTTCGTATCCGGTAAGGTCAGAGTCGACCTGGTTGCCGTATGTGTCCTGGTAGCGCTTCTCACTCTGGGGCTTGTCACTCCTGAAGAAGGTCTGCGAGGTTTTGCCAATCCTGCAACAATTACAATCGGTGCCATGTTTGTTGTAGGAATGGGGCTTGTACGTACCGGCCTGGTACAGCAGGCTGCAAAACTGATAGACAGGCTGGCCGGTAAAGGCGAAACACGCCTGGTATTCGTACTCTGCATTATTACAGCTGCGCTTTCCGCTTTCCTTGTCAACACAGCCGCTGTCGCAATCCTGATACCTGTTGTTATCACTTTAACCGCCAAGAGAAAAATATCCTCATCACGCGTTCTTATCCCTTTATCTTTTTCCAGCCAGTTTGGAGGAGTATGCACTATAATCGGCACTTCGACTAATATGCTTGTTAACGGGATTAGTATCGGGCGCGGGATGGAATCATTCTCATTTTTTGAGTTTGCGCCGCTGGGACTGGTAATGGTAGCAGCGGGAACTGCCTATCTCCTGGTAACCAGTCGGTGGTTGTTGCCGAAACGAAAAGGAGAAGCAGACCAGGTGGATAAGTACCTGCTGGCAGATTACCAGGCGGAACTCCAGGTGCAGGGAGATTCGATTCTGATCGGTAAGACATGGGAAGAAAATAAGATACCTAAAGGCAGTAATGTAGAATTAACCAACCTGATGCGTGACGGGAAAGCTGTTTCGCGACCTAAAAAGACCAAGATAAGGCCGGGCGACCTGCTGCTGCTTAACGGTCATATAGAGAACCTGATAGAAATGGAAAATACCTATAGCCTCGAGATGCTGCTGAACGCACGTTCGGTCGATAATGACCATCAGCACAGTATCCGTCTTGTCGAGGTTCTGATACCACCGCATTCAAACCTTATCGGATTTACCATACGGGATTCCAGCTTTTTCCGTAGATATCAACATCCTGTTCTGGCGATACAGAGACGGGGAACCACGATGAAAGAAAGGCTGGCTGATATTAAGCTGGAGAGTGGCGATACACTCCTGGTCCACGGGCATGAGGACGATATTCAACGATTGATGAACTCACCTAACGTAATCGTAACTAATGAAGTAACGGGACTGAATATCCGGAAGAATAAGTCCACGATGGCAGTTATCGTAATGCTGGCAGTAATTGTCCTGGCGGTAACCGGGGTTGTGCCGATAATGGTTGCTGCCATTATCGGCGCTCTCGGAATGATACTTACACGGTGTATTACAGTCGAGGAAGCCTACAATGCGATAGACTGGAAGATTATCTTTCTCCTGGGCGGGATTATACCGCTGGGGATAGCAATGGAGAGTAACGGAGTAGTACAGGCACTTGCGGACGGTATTTTACAGCCGCTTATCGCATTCGGACCTGTTGCTGTACTCGCTGTAATTTATATATTCGTAGCTTTTCTCACCGAAGGTATGTCTAACAATGCTGTTGCGGCGATTATGGCACCGATGGCTTTCAGTCTGGCAAGTATCATGGAAGTTGATCCGCGACCGTTCCTGGTGGCGATAACGTTCGCTGCATCGACCAGTTTCGCTACACCGATAGGCTACCAGACAAATACCATGGTCTATTCGGCAGGAGGATACAAGTTTACCGATTTTGCGAAAATAGGAATTCCCCTGAATCTAGTTTATTGGGTCCTGGCAATACTGCTGATACCTATTATCTGGCCGTTCAATGGCTAGGCATTATTACCGATGATATCCTGCGCCCATTTTGCAGCGCGTTCGTATTCACCCTCTACCAGCGGACCTTTTGTTCCCGAAACGAAGAATCCTTCCGGTTTGATAATGGATTTGCCGCCCTGTGATTTGAGTCGTTTATCTATTTTACCTGCTGCAAAACCGAATATCTTGACCCAGGTAGCTGGAATTCTGGTGTCGAATGCAGCTACCTTAACATCCTTAAGAGAAGTTGATTTGATGGTATCAAGGAATTCTTTCATCTTCGGAGTGGGCCTGCCACCGTATGTGGGAGAACCAGCGATCAGGAGTTCAGCCGATTCAAGGTCAGCAGGTCTTGAATTCTCTGCTTTTAGCACTCTGGCATCACCACCAATCGATTCCCCCATAGATTTAGCGATTTCTTCCGTGTTACCGTAGATGGAATCATATATTATAAGGACTTTCATTGTTCACCTCCGGAAATGTACCTACAGTGTACATATTGCACATTCGTCAGGCAATACCTCCTGAAAAAAATCCTTATGACCTTAATCACATACCCGGTATTAGTTTCAGCGTATCATAAACGTGATGTGAATACCATATAGAGGAGCGAGATGGTTTGAAGAGAGTGTTATCTCTATTTTTATTGGTATCAGCCCTCACGTTTATTACCATGAGCGGCTGTAGTAATACTAATTTTACGATTGAGGAGGAAAAAACAATGGCAGAAAGTGTAAATCCTGTACCAGGCAGTAATATAGCCGGGGGATATAAAACGGCAACCTTCGCTCTTGGCTGATTCTGGGGGGCCGATTCCCGTTTCGGGAGTATGGAAGGAGTTGTCAGAACACGCGTCGGATACGCCGGCGGAACCGAACCTAATCCCACATATCATAATATTGGAAGCCACAGCGAGACCATACAGATAGATTATGACCCTGATATTGTTTCATACCAAGAGTTGCTGGACGTATTCTGGGCGGCGAATGCCGGTTATCAATCGGGATATTCCAGGCAATACAATTCCATAATTTTCTATCATGACGAGGAACAGAAGAGACTGGCGGAAGAATCATATCAGAAGCGGTTAGAGGAGAGGCCGAATACTGTTTTAACAGAGATCATTCCTTATAAAGACTTTACTCTTGCTGAGTTATATCACCAGAAATATTATCTACAGGTTGAAGAAAAATTACTGCAGGATGCTTTAAGTAACCACGATGATTTCGAAGGTTTCATATACTCCACTACCGCAGCAAGATTAAACGGATACCTGGGAGGATATGGTGATCCGGCCACTCTTGAGAAGGAGCTTGAGAGTTATGGACTCTCCGATAAAGGAGAAAAAATCCTGCTGGAGATTGCTGAAAATGGGTTACGACACGCTTGCCCTGCTCCTGTAAATTAATAGATAAGTTATCATTAACAGTAAATAGAGGAGAGTGATTTCACTCTCCTCTATTTTGGTAACAGCAGTGATTATTGTGATATCGATTCGAGTCTTTTCTGGAATTCTTCGATTGTAAAATGGTGCTCCTGTGTACCCAGGTATTCAACGGCAAAAGAAGCGCAGGCGCTGCCCATAGCGGCGCATTTTTCAATATCAAGACCGTCCACCAGGCCTTTTATCAATCCCGATCGATAGCTGTCGCCGGCGCCTGTTGGATCGACAGCCTTTGCTATCTGTACGGGCGGGATTTCAATCACACGGTCGGAGGTACAAACTCTTGAACCAAGTTCACCCAGCGTGGTTATGATTATCGAAACCTTGGTAAGAAGTGCGTCTCTATCCAGCCCCGTCTTCTCCATTATCATTTCGAGTTCGTAGTCGTTGGTTATCAGGATGTAGGCACCATCAATACAATTTAAAATAGATACTTTATCGAAGCTTGTTAACTGCTGACCGGGGTCGAATATATACCTGATACCTCTCGACTTATACTCCTGACACAGTCCGACCATATCATCAAAATTACCAGGGGCTACGATAGCAATTGTGTCGTCGGGATCGAGTTTTTCCAGGTCAAATGTCATTCTATATTTCATTGCCCCGGGATTAAATCCGGTAATCTGGTTATCCGACTGGTCGGTAGTTATATAGGCACAGGCGGTCAGTTCGTCATCAACAATCCTGATGCCTTCACAGATAATATTATGCTCTTCAAGCCATTCGTAATAATTATGGTAGTCTCTCCCGATTGTGGAGAGGATTATGGGTTTTTCACCGAGTAAAGCCAGGCTGTAGGCAATATTTCCGGCGGTCCCACCGAATTTTTCTGTCAGGCCGTTTACGGTAAACGCCACATTTAGTACGTGTATTTTTTCAGGAAGAATATGATCGGAAAATCGACCCGGGAAATCCATTATCCTGTCATATGCCAGAGAACCGGAAATAAGAATTTTCATTGAGATGCCTTACTTTAGATTATACCGGAATTTCATATTTTCAGCACCCGAATATTCTTACACCTGGAGAGTGATAAGTCAATTACTGATTACCTGTTTTGAGATTGACTTTGTCACGATACAAGATTAAGATTTTAACAATAGATTTGCAGGTTCTTGTGTCCTCTTGAACACATTTACTTCAGGAGATCGAATTATGGCAAGTGAAGACAGGATTTACCGCGAGTTACAGCAACACCTCGACTCCGGTCCGGCAGGATTCCAGGCTTCAGACACGGGCGCGGATATAAAGCTTTTGAAACACCTGCTCTCGCCGGAAGAAGCGAAAATAGCTACGCTGCTTTCTACGATCAAGTGGGAACCGCCGAAGACAATATTGAAAAGGGCAAGAAAAAGCGGTTTGGATTTTAGCCTCGATGAGCTTATGGAGAAACTCGACCATATGGTCTACAAAGGGACGATCGTTGTTCACAGAGAAGGTTTCGGCGAAAGACGTTATAAAAACGTTGGAGTTTCAGCCGGAGGGATGATAGATTTCCAGGTGAACCGCCTGACAGACGAATTTATCGAGGACCTGGACAAATACCACGAAGAAAGCTTTGCCCGGAGGCCAGAAGGCGGACCGAGAAAAAAGACGATACCCCAGTTAAGGGTTGTCCCGGTTGAAAAGAGTGTTCCTCTGCCTGCGAAAACTCCTATAGCCGTGTATGATGATGTGAGATACCTTGTCGAACAGTCTCCCGGGCCTTTTTCGGTGGCGAACTGTGTCTGCCGCCAGACGAAAGACATTCAGGGTAAACCGTGTAAATACTCCAATATCCGTGAGACCTGTCTCCAGGTAGGCCCTGACCATGCCCGGCAGTACATAGAAATGGGCAGAGGACGTGAGATAACGAGGGAAGAAGCGTTCGAGGTGCTTGACAGGGCACGCGAAGCAGGTTTCATCCTTCAGCCCGAGAACTCCCTGAAACCTGAAAATATTTGTTGCTGCTGCGGCGATTGCTGCGGACCGCTTTCGGCGGCCAAGAATACGCCAAGACCGGCTGACATGTATACTTCAAACTATTTCGTCGTGGTTGATTCAGAGGTGTGTACTGGCTGCGAAATATGTATCAGCCGCTGCCAGATGGACGCCAGGGTGATGAAAGACGGTAAATCGACCGTTGACATGGATAGATGTATAGGCTGCGGGAATTGCGTCGTTACCTGCCGGTCCGGTGCAAGCCGGATGATCCTGAAGGAACAACAGAATATCCCGTTTAAGGATAAAGACGATACGTTTATGCATATTATGGCAAACAAACTCAGCGGATGGCAATGGTTTAAAATGAGAATGAAGATACTGCTGGGGATGAAGGTATAGTCAGGTTACTAAAAAGAGGACGTTTTGGGAATGTGGATGAAATTATGCTTATCTATAGTATTGCTTTGTACCGTGCTGTCCGCGGTATCGGGCTGCGGCAAAGAAGAATATAAAGACGAACGTGAAATAGGCGAAGAGTTTTCTCTTCATATTGGTGAGACGGTAAGCATAAAAGGAGAACAATTACGAATAGAGTTTCTGGAAATTTCTGAAGACAGTCGATGTCCAAGGAACGTAACATGTATATGGGAAGGCAGAGCGATTGCTATCATCGAAATATCTAAAGGAGATTCGTCTCAAAACATAGAGTTGGTCGTTCCAGGGCTTACTGATACTCCGGCAAAGACGCAGTTCGAAGAGTATGAGTTTGTTTTCAAGATATTACCTTATCCTGAGGCTGAAGTGCAGATATCACGCGACGAATACCGCCTGGTGCTGACGGTAAATAAAGGATAAACAAGGTAATTAGGAATTCTGGCGGCTTTTCAATTGTTTCTCAAGCCATGAATACCAGGCGTTCATACCTTCGCCGGTCTTGGCGGATATAGGAATAATTTCTGCTTTTTCATTAAGGCCTTTCACCGCGCTGGAAAACTCATCCAGATCGAATTCGAGTAAAGGAGCCAGGTCCATCTTGCTGACCAGGACTACTTCTACCTCTGTAAACATCAGTGGATACTTGTAAGGCTTGTCATGACCCTCCGGGAGACTGAGGATCATTACTCTTTTTTGTTCACCGAGAGTGAATTCTGCCGTGCAGATAAGGTTACCGACGTTTTCAACTAATAATAAATCAATATCATCAAGGGGAAGGTTATCCAATCCATGTTTTATCTGGTTGGCATCTAGGTGACAGCCACCGGCTGTGTTAATCTGTACAACCGGGACTGATTGCTCGTTAATTTTATCGGCATCCACAGACGAAGCTACATCACCCTCGATAACGCCCATACGGATTTTATCTTTCATATCTTCGATGGTCTTGAGAATCACCGTGGTCTTCCCCGCTCCTGGAGATGACATTATATTGACCATCATGATGCCCTTTTTCTCAAGAAATTCCGCGTTTGCTTTAGACTTGGCATCATTTGCTTCCAGGATGTCTTCCTTAATCGTTAATATCTTGACTGCCATGTTGTTACCTCACCTGATACGTTTACTTATATATACCATAACAGATTATACGTTATGATTAAAGCGGATTCAATTAAGCTTGTTTATTAGTCAGGTGTAAACAGATATAATGGCTTAAGTCAAAACTGATAGAGAAATATATATACAGGGACGGGTACAGCGCCGGATGTAAGATACGGTCACCTGTACTATTATTAAAGTTTTTTGTGAGGAATAGTTGGCCAAGAAGCGAATAGATGTCATGCTGGTAGAGAAAGGCCTGGCTGAAAGCAGAGCGAAAGCTCAGGCGATGATAATGGCCGGTGATGTCCTGGCTGATGGTAAGATTGTCCTGAAAGCTGGAACACTGGTGAATAAAGATGCTGACGTTTCAGTGGCTGAACCCCCTCCATTTGTGAGTCGCGGAGGATTCAAACTCGATTATGGTCTGGGATACTTCGGTCTCGATGTAAGAGATGCCGTTGTGGCGGATATAGGAGCATCAACCGGTGGATTTACGGACTGCCTGCTGAAAAGAGGAGTCAGACGTGTCTACGCTGTAGACGTAGGGTATGGCCAGCTGGACTACCGGTTGAGGCAGGACCACCGGGTCATTGTCATGGACAGGGTGAACGCCCGGAATACACCGGATATACGGGAAAAACTCGACATGGTGGTTGTCGATGTCTCGTTTATCTCCGTGGAGAAAATTATACCGGCGATAGCAGGACTGCTTAAAGAAAAAGGAAGTATTATTGTGCTGGTCAAACCTCAGTTCGAAGCGAAGCGAAAGGAAGTAGGTAAAGGCGGGATTATCAGACAACCGGAGATACATGCCAGAATGCTGGGTAGATTTGTGAAATGGGTTACTGATAACGGATACAGGTTGAAAGGACTGGTCGGTTCACCGATAGAGGGGGCTTCGGGAAACCGTGAGTTCTTAACCTGGTTAAAATTGACATAAAATGATCATTGAAAACATCATACTCAAGGTTGATGAAATAGATATTACCGGCAGACTATATATGCCTGATGACGGCAGGTCTGTCTTTCCGACAGTTTGCATCTGCCATGGCATACCGTCGGGAAATCCTGCGAATCCGGATGACGGTGGATATCCATTACTGGCCGAACAGGTCTGTGACAGGGGATATGCTGTATTTATCTTTAATTTCAGAGGTACCGGTACCAGTGGTGGAAACCTGGATATGTACGGATGGACAAGAGATCTTGATGCTGTTATCGAATACCTGTATCAGAGGCCTGAAATTAATAATTCCTTTCTGTCGTTGCTGGGATTTAGTGCCGGTGCGGCGGTTTCTGTTTACGCAGCGGCTCATGACAGCGGGATAGCTTTGGTGATTGCCTGCTCCTGCCCTGCCGAATTTGAATTCCCTGATCCGGAAAGTGCCCTGGAAAGGTTCAGGAATATCGGCACTATCAGGGATAAAGACTTCCCGGATTCGGTAAGCGAATGGGCAGAAGGTTTCAGACAAGTGAGTCCCATTAGTTGTATCCAGGACATTTCGCCAAGGCCTGTTGCTATTATTCACGGCGAAGATGATGAAGTTGTGAATATCAGCGATGCTTATAGATTATATGATAAGGCAGGAGAACCGAAGCGGTTATATACCATCCCGGGTGCCGGCCATAGATTGCGGAACAACGAACAGGCATTGAACATAGTGTTCGAGCTTCTGGATAGAACAAGTCAGTAAAATGCAGGAACAGTTAAATTGACCTCAGCCTGAAAGAGGTCTATAATTGAAATGGAATCTGGTGAGTCGAGTAGTTAAGGAAGGCAGATTTTTGCACGCTGACTTACACGAAAGCTGCGCAGTCGTTGGAATTTATGCTCCTGATGAGGATGTAGCTCGACTTACCTTCTTCGCAATATATTCCCTTCAACATCGCGGCCAGGAAAGTGCCGGAATTGCCTCGTCTGACGGTGAAATAATAAGATTCCATGGCGATATGGGTCTTGTTTCGCAGGTTTTCGATGAAGAATCGTTGAGCCAACTTTGTGGTCACATTGCCATCGGTCATACGCGTTATTCAACAAAAGGGTCCAGCAAGAAATACAATTGCCAGCCGATAATCGTAGGTGAAGGTAATAATCTTATCGCAATCGCGCATAACGGTAATATCGTTAACGCAGAAAACCTACAAGAATCACTCAAGGAACAGGGTTATCAATTTCATTCTTCCACTGATACGGAGGTTATCGCAAATCTGATATTATCCTCACCGGGTGAAACCTGGGTAGACAAGATTCGTTATGCTATGCACAGGCTCCAGGGGGCGTATTCATTAACCATTCTTACTGCCGATTGTCTGTACGGAGTACGTGATCCTCTAGGTGTGAGACCGTTATGCGTCGGTAAAATAAACGGCGAAGGATATATCATTGCATCTGAGACCTGTGCTCTCGACCATATCGGTGCTGAGTTTATTCGTGAAGTGGAACCGGGAGAAATAATAACGATCGACTCCACGGGTATGAAGGAATATAAGGAAGAATCGGAAAAACACGCGTTATGCGTGTTTGAATTTATATATTTTGCCAGACTCGACAGCATGATATATGACAGACTGCTTTACCAGGCCAGGCAGGATATGGGAGCAACGATGGCGGAAGAACATCCCGTAGACGCCGACTTGGTAATGGGAGTACCTAGTTCAGCAATTGCTGCCGCAACCGGCTACGCGCACCAGTCTGGAATACCACTTGCGGAAGGGTTGGTGCAAAACAGGTATGTGGGCCGTACCTTTATCGAACCGGACCAGCGTATCAGGGATCTTGGTGTAAGAATAAAATTCAATCCTCTCCGGCAGGTACTCGAAGGTAAGAAGGTAATAGTGGTGGATGACACCATCGTACGCGGTACGACAACACCGCGTTTGATAAAAATGATAAAAAATGCCGGCGCGAAAGAGGTACATATGCGTATTTGTGCTCCTCCCATCCGGTTCCCCTGTTTCTTTGGCGTTGATATGGCTACACGCTCAGAACTTTTAGCGGCACAGAAAACCGTTCCTGAAATCTGTGAATTTATCGGTGCAGATTCCTTAGGATATTTAAGTGTTGAAGGTTTAATAAAGTCGATCGGTCTGCCCAGAGACAAGTTCTGTCTTGCCTGTTTTACCGGTGAATATCCGATACCGGTACAGGTAGAGATGGACAAACTGGCCCTGGAGGCTACTGACGATGATTCCTTCAGCGTTCGACTCAGGTAATATTTTCTTTTTGAGCGTTCCATCTTGACAGGTTCATCTTTCTGAAAGTAGACTTTGCTATACCAAAATACTGCGGAGGAGAGATGCTGAGTTGAAAGTAGATTTTACCAAACTGGATAGAGCTTTCACGCCAAAATGCCTTGTGGTCGTTGGTGGTAATCCGCACTGGTTATGGCTTCGTGACCAGAAGAATTTTAAAGGAAAATTGTACTCTGTACAGGTAAACCCGGAAACGATTAAGGATATAGAAGCCGCGGGTTTAACCAATTTTACCAGCGTACGTGATGTTCCTGAACCCATCGACCTGGTGATAATGTCCGCGCCGAGGAAAGCGGCTGTCGAGGTACTGAAAGACTGTATTGCCGCGGACGCGGCTGCGGCACACTATTTCACTGCAGGTTTCTCGGAGACCGGTACGGAAGAAGGAATCGAAATAGAACGGCAGCTAAAGGAAATTGCTGATGCTGCTAATTTCCATTTAATCGGTCCTAACTGCATGGGTATATATAACCCAAAGATAAGCCTGGGACAGATAGTCTGGGATAATTCAGGTCCGTTTTCACCGGTTGGTATCATTTCCCAGAGCGGTACACATACGACTACTCTCGGTCAGAGAGCACATCTCCAGGGAATCAGTATATCCAAGGCAGTCAGTTTTGGTAACGGCATTGTGCTGGATTCTCCAGACTACCTTGAATATTTTGCGTACGATTCTGAAATCGAAGTGATCGGGATGTATCTTGAAGGTGTTAAGGATGGTAAGAAGTTCATGAAAGTCCTGAAAGAAGTGGCGGCGAAAAAACCGGTGGTTATCTGGAAAGGCGGAAGATCTGAAGAAGGCGAGCGTGCCATATCGTCTCACACAGGTTCACTGGCTGTTTCGAATAATATCTGGGATGCTGCTATCGGGCAATGCGGGGCGATCAGTGTCTCTACGATGGAAGAGCTTGTCGATACTATCAAAGCTTTACTCTATTTCCCTCCGGTAAGAGGTAAAAGGGTAGGTATCGCAGGTGGTTCAGGAGGACAGTCCGTAGCTATTGCCGATGGATTTGCTTCGGCTGGCCTGTATTCTCCGACACTTACGGATGAATCTTATCGAGAATTGAGTACATTTCTGACACTGATAGGTGGTGGGTACAGGAATCCGATCGATACCGGCAGTCAGCCACGAAACAAGATACCACAGATAATGGATGTGCTGGACAAGGATGAAAACATAGATAACCTGGTGCTGCTTACCGGCGCTCGCTGGGGGATGACGGAAACACCGAAAATAGATATTGAAACGATGGCAGAAATAAAGCAGAAATCATCCAAACCGGTAATGGCTATTGTTACTTATTCAACCCCGGAAGAGATGCAGGGTTCGATGGATGCCATGATGCTGTTCCAGGAAAAGGGCGTACCGGCCTTTCCATCGATTGAACGCGGTGCGAAAGCACTAAGGAATGCGCTGGATTATTACAGGTTCAGAGCAGGATAAGTTCGATATCAGTAACGCTATCGAGGTACCGACTGATTTTCTTTCCAGTCAGTACGAAATATCTCCATTAGTGTGAAATTATACCTGCCGCGGGTTGATTCTCCGTATTTGTTAAAACCGCATTTCTGGAAACATTTCTGGGCGCGATCATTCCAATTAAGTGTTTTCAGATATATTCGGTTAAGCTTTGTGCTATTGAAGACATAGTCTACCAGAGTGGACACTGCATCCGTACCGTAACCTTCGTTCCAGTAATCGCGGTTGCCGATCATGATTCCGAGTTCGGTTTCACCCCTGGCTTCATCATAATTATAATATGAACAATTACCGATGTGTTCACCTTCGATGGTTTCGATAGCAAACCTTTTCCCTGAGGAATGATAGTAGGTTAACTCACTGGTGTATTCTTCCAGGTATTCGGAATAGGACAGAGTAAGTACGGGTGCGGCATCGAGCCGGGAAAGTTCCGGATCAGTTTCCCAGGAATAATCATTCCAGGCATCATCCGTCCTTTTTTCACGCAAAATCAACTTTTTACCAAAAATCATATTGGAAGTCCTACCTCTATATTCGAAAGGATAGTGGATCATCGGACGCATCGATTTTCTGCAGGGCTTCCTCGGCAGCTTCTTTCACAGCATCGTTATGACTTTCAAGACACAGCTTAAGACACTCTCTGGCTGAGAGACTGCCGATTTTCCCGAGTGACTGTATAGCCGCCATCCGGACGTCGATATCATCATCCCGATTTGCCAGTCTTATTAGCGCTGGTACCGCCCTCTCATCCTCTAACTCACCACAGGCCCCGGCTGCTTCATATCTAATCTCAGGATCATCGTTTTCCGTTTCTTTTAAGAGAACGGGCAACCAGGATATATCACAGCTTTTACCCATTGAATAAATAGCACTGATTACTAAACCGGGATCGTTACTGCAATATGCATCATTGATTGCTTCCTGGACGTCCGGAACACTTAAAGGGGCAGCTGACTCGAGTACGCGTCTAATAACTTCTGTCGATTTGTTCCCGTCATCGATTGCACCCAGGAGAGCTTCCCGCACTTTTTCTGTATTCTCATTCCGGAGTTTTCCCAGTTCTGCAAGCAGGGCATACTTCCCCAGGGCTATTGCTGCAGCAGATTGAACCTTGTCGGATTCATCTTCTTCAAGGAGTTTGATGAGAGGACCTATCAGAGAAGCGTCTTCATTTTCCCAGAGTCCTTCGATAGCCATGCAACGGATATCTTCCTCGGGATCCGAGAGACAATATCTGAAAATTGTATCGAAGTTTAACTCAAGATTATCTTCAGCCAGTTCCAGGAGGCGGCTAATGATTTGAGTCCGGCGTTCAGTGTTTAACTCATTCCAGATTTCTCCAAAGAGTTTCATTTCACCCGGGCCAGGGCTGGACAATTCGGTAAGGGTTGTGTTACTGGGGAATTCTTCACTTTCAACTAACTCGCGTATTGCCTTACCGATAGACTCGGACAAGGAAGAATCCATTAATCGTCATCCTCGTAGTAAAAGTCATCGTCACCTTCGGCATCACCTTCATCCTGTTCCCAGATGGGTTCTGTAAAAAGGTCGATATACTCTTCCATAGCTTCAGCGGCTAGCTGCTTCATCTTGTTCTTTGTCTCATCGGCAACCTGCGATATTTCAGAGGTATCTACCTTGATGCCAAGCATTTCAGGAAGTACGCCAAGAATAGCATAAGCTGCTATTGGATTCTGTATCCTGGTAGTATATCCCGGTACTTCAGCAAGAAGACAGATGCCTTCAATATTTCTCTCCTTTGCTACGCCCAGCAGAAGTCCATTCAGTCCCGAGATTTGCAGATTGCCTTTATGGTTAAGATCACGGGCATTCAGTTCCTCCAGCAATTCCGGTACAGTAGCTACTCCCCAGACACTGGGTTGCTCGGTGTGATGTATACGGGTTATTGCTGCAGCGCAGGTATATACACGCCTGGTCTGGAATCTGATACCTACATCGAGTACAGCGTTGGCCAGTTCATAGGCGCGCGACGAAGGCTGGTCTTCTCCGATGAAAAGGATAATATCGCTTCCGCCGTCGGGGTTTTTACAGTAAGAGAAAGTGCCTTGTGGAAATTGGGGTGCTTCAACGACATTATTCCTGACCGCTATGCCGATTGGATCGAAAAACCTGGGAGCGTTAATTTCTCCCAGCTTTTTAAATTCCAGTTTCTTTTCCAGGTAGTTTGCGACCAGCATGGATACATGACCGATTCCAGGCCATGCGGCTATCAGATTAGGCTTGTTTAACTTGGGTCTGGCGGTAATTTTAACTGAA
Organism: uncultured Dehalococcoidales bacterium; assembly: GCA_964493985.1. Taxonomy (GTDB): domain Bacteria; phylum Chloroflexota; class Dehalococcoidia; order Dehalococcoidales; family UBA2162; genus MGML01. The sequence goes on along the minus strand of CAZBQL010000021.1, from coordinate 13,076 downwards.
TCATTCATATAATCATACCTGTAATTTTGGGTTTCCCAGAGCTGGCAAAATTACCCAAAAAGTTAGTTCTCTACGGGGAATACTTACTTACTTGATACTGATACGCTGGAGAAGTATATAGGGGGAGTCTGGATCATGCCGCCGACCCAAACCGTCTCACTTCCTATAGCAGCAACACGATTCAGGACCTTATAAACATTCCCTGCAACCATTGTATCTTTTACTCTACCTACTATTTTACCATTTTCTATCCTGTAACCTAAGAGAACATTGCCGCTGAAATCTCCGCCAAGAGTATTGCCCTGTCCTGCTCCCATTAGAAATTCAACAACCAGGCCTTCTCTGATGTCGGCAACCATGTCATTGAAGGTAGTTTTTCCAGCCGAGACAACAAAAGCACTGACTGAGGGTGAAGGCAGACTGCCATGTCTTTCTCCATTACCAGTACTTTTCTTTCCGGCAAGGGCGGCCGTCTGGAGATCATAGAGGAAATTCGCGACCACGCCGTTTTCAATAAGGGGAGTTCTCTGGCTGGCCGTTCCTTCATCATCACAAGGCCGGCTGCCCGGTTGAAAATCAATCGTTGGGTCGTCAAATATGGAGAAATTATTATCGAAAGATTTATCTCCGAGCTTGTTAGTCAGTGGTGAAGAACCTTCAAGTACGAGTTTACCGTTTAGACCTGCCATGAGAGGTTGGGCCAGCGCGCTGGCTACACCCCTGGGAGTAAATATCACAGGTAATTCCCCTGTCTTGATAGAAGTATTATTCCTGGAAAACTCAAGCTGCTGGTGCACGATTTCAGTTACCCCGGATATATCATTGATCGGATGGCAGGAACTCTGTCCTTCTCCAACAAAAAGCATATCGGTTCCACGTATAAGCTGTCCCTCGACGCCAAGACTGAATACGCTCTTCCTGTAGTCGGCTTGACCTCCTCTTGAGTTAATCAGTCGTACGGAAACTGTCCCTTTGCTAATACTGGCTTCACACTGTAGTTCCGGTGTTTTTTCTCTTACGGAAGAAATCATTTTTTCTCCGAGTTTTGTCATTTCGTCGGTAGAGACTCGGCGTATAGCAGGATCATAGGTGACAACTTCAGGATATGAGTCTAAAGAAGGAAACTCGAATTCAGCTTTCATACCGAATTCCGCAGTTTCAACTGCTGAATCGACTATTTTCCTGCTTTCTTTAAGATTGGTTGAAGTGGCGTATCCCATTCTGCCGTCTTTTATGATTCGAAGAGCAACATTCGTACTCTGTTTGCTCTGGACATGCTTAAGCCGGTTGGCTTCGAACTGTACAGGTGTAGTTTCAGAGGTAATACAGAATACTTCGGCTTCTTCGGCAACTTTTTTAGCTTCATTAAGAATTCTCTCCACTTAATTACCTCCAATCAGGCAGTTCTGAATCCTGATATGCGGGCTCCCGTTAGACACAGGAAGAGGTGATTGGCCTCCCTTGCCGCAACCTCCACCCTGGTTCATATCGAGGTCGTTACCGATAGCATCTATGTTCATCAGGGTTTCGAACACGTTTCCAGTAAGGACTACAGGGCGCATTGTCTCTTCTATCTTTCCGTTTCTTATCATATATGTCTCGCCTGCTGAGAAAGTAAACATTTCCATACTTGTGGTACCGCCGAACCAATTCTTTACATAAATACCATCTTTGATATCACTGATCATATCCTTAAATGAAGTAGCGCCCGGTTCGATATATGTGTTCGACATTCTTACTATAGGTGGAAAACGATAATTGATCGCCCGTGCGTTACCGGTCGGCTTTTCGTTCATTTTTGCGGCGGTCTCTCTTGAGTGGAGTCTGCCTGTCAGTTTTCCTTCCCTGATAAGATAGGTTTTGGTGGCGGGAGTCCCTTCATCGTCATACTTATAGGACCCACGAAGCCTTGGAACCGAACCGGAATCCAGTATATTCAACTCAGGTCTTCCGAACTCCTTGCCTAACGTCATCAGTTCAGTCATCTGCTGGTTTTCATAAACAAAATCGGCTTCGGAGAGGTGTCCGAAGGCTTCATGAACAAAAACTCCGGCAAGGACAGGGTCGAGTACAACGGTGTATCTGCCGCCTTTTACCTGGGGGGCTGAAAGCATTTCAACTACTCGTACCGACATTTCTCTTACTTTGTCATCAAGGCTCTGTATCGCAGTAATATCACCCCTGCTGCCGATGCTCAAACCGACCTGCTGGACTTCATTACCATCAGTTGCGATAGCTGTTAACCTCAGAGTTACATCCATTCTCTCCTGTTCTATATAACTGCCCGCCGTATTGAAGAATATAGACTTTTTCTGCCCGTCTCCATAATTAATCGTGGATGTCTGGATTCCCTGAGTTCCCCAGATAATTTCGTTGTAGCCATCAAGGAATTCTTTTTTTTCAGAGAGCGGGATCAACACAGGGTTGTTATCGATACCGGCGGATACAGTATCTACGAAAGGTTCGATATCTCCAAGCTTGATATTTTCGCTGCTGACAAGTTTTGCCTGGTTGACGGCAGATTCGACTCTTTTAGGAAGATTTCCGAGATTGTTAAAGCTAACGAATCCCCATCCTCCGTTAACCAGTGCCCGGACGTTACCACCGACAGAAGTTCCTTTATTAACAGATTCAAGTTTTTGACCGCGATACGAAATATGGCTTGATTGACTTTCTTCGAGGTGGAGTTCTATATAGTCGGCTTTATATTTCTTCAGAGTATCCGCGAGTTGATGCCCGATAATATCGATATGTGCCATTGGTACATACTCCCGTGAAGAAAATAGGGGATGCTGCTATCTGATTATAGCAATTCAGGATGAATTTGAAAAATGACCGGAAGGGGGCGCAGCTTTATAAATTGCCCCCTTCGGAATATTTACTATGGGAGAACTGGACTAACTTCTTTCTACAATCATAGCCATTCCCTGACCTCCACCGATGCAGAGAGTAGCCAGACCATAGCGGTGATTCTTACGAGCCATTTCATGCAGCAGGGTAACGATAATCCTGGCACCGGTACAGCCGATAGGATGCCCGAGTGAAATACCGCCACCCAGTAGATTTGTTTTCTTCATATCGATATTGAGTTCTCTAATCACGCCAAGTGACTGAGAAGCAAAGGCTTCATTTAGTTCGATATAGTCGATATCATTCAGCGTCAGACCTGCCAGTTTAAGGGCTTTCCTGGCTGCAGGTACAACCCCCAGCCCCATGTATGCCGGATCAACACCGCCTGATGCATAAGATTTTGTGGTTGCCAGGGGGGTGAGACCGAGTTCCTTCGCTTTTTCTGCAGACATGACGACCAGAGCTGCTGCTGCGTCGGTGATGGCAGATGCGTTGCCTGCAGTAACTCCGCCATCGGGTTTGAAAGCCGGTCTCAATTTCCCGAGAGCTTCCATGGAGGTTTCCCTGGGATGTTCGTCTATTTCGAACATCACCTTTTCGCGTTTAACAGTAACCTCTACAGGTATGATTTCTTCTTTCAGAACACCGGACTTTGTTGCGGCCAGTGCCCTGTTGTTACTCTCAAGGGCGAACCGGTCCTGCTCTTCACGGGTGATGCCGAATCTTTCCATTATATTTTCGGAGGTAATACCCATGTGATAGCCATAAAATTTTTCCCAGAGGCCGTCATATACCATACCGTCTACGAGTTGGACATTATTCATCCTGGCGCCCCAGCGTGCTGCAGGCAGGTAATAGGGAATCTGGCTCATATTTTCCATGCCACCGGCAACAATCACGTCGGCATCGCCGGCTTTAATCGCCTGGGCTGCCAGCGCCACTGATTTCATCCCGGATGCGCATACCTTATTGACCGTGAAAGCATTTATTTCTTTTGGCAGACCTGCATAAATCATCGCCTGACGGGCAACATTCTGTCCCTGACCTGCCTGGACGACGTTACCCATGATTACTTCATCAACCGCGACTTCCTTCAGGCCATCTTCCCAGTCGGCATACTTTTTTTCCAGTTCGATGACGCCATCCTCTTTAATAGCTTCGGGTGCGTTTTCGATAGATTCGGGTCTAGCGACGGGTCTCAGGCCGGCTTTTTTCAAAGCGCCTTTTATGGTTATCGCGCCCAGTTCAGTAGCCGGAACGTCCTGCAATGACCCGCCAAAATTCCCAATAGCAGTCCTCACACCGCTAACAATAACCGCTTCTCCCATATTTATCTCCTTTTATTTTTTGTTTAATCTATTTGTTGTAATCATAGAATCCTTTTTTGGTCTTTTGTCCCAGCCATCCTGCGGCTACCATTCTTCTCAACAGGTTGGGGGCTATATAACGAGGCTCTTTCAGAGTTTCATATATACCATCTGCCATATCGAGTACGATATCATTGCCGATAAGGTCTGCTAGCTCTAACGGACCCATCGGGTGATTCAGACCGAGTTTGACGGCCGTGTCGATATCCTCTTTCTTGGCGATACCATTCTCCAGGAGGGTAATAGCGTTCAGCATAAAGCCAACGGCAAGCCTGTTTACAATGAATCCGGGTGTATCGGGAAGGGCTACGACTGTTTTCCCCAGCGACTCGATGAATTTAACGCAAGTATCCGCTGTTTCTTCGCTTACGGTAATTGGTTTGATTATCTCGACGAGTTTCATCGCCGATACCGGATTGAAGAAATGCAGGCCGATTACTTTTTCAGGCCGCTTTGTAACCATTGCCATTTCAACGAGGGGAAGGACGGATGTGTTGCTGGCAAGTATCGCATCTTCCTTGCATATCTTATCGAGTGAAGCGAAGGCTTCCTTCTTAACATCGAGTTTTTCAGCGGCTGCTTCTATTACCAGGTCGCAGTCCATGAAGTCCTTGATATCGGCGGTACCCTTAATGTGGGCAATTGCCGCGTCTTTGTCTTCCTGGGACATCCGGCCTCTCTCGACGCTTCTTCCCAGGGCTGCGTCTATGGTGCTTATTGCCTTGTTTGCCCGGTCTACACTTCTCGAAGAACCAATGACCTCATATCCTGACTGAGCACATATCTGGGCGATACCGCGTCCCATGGGTCCTGTGAAGCCGAGAACACCAACCTTCTTGATTTCCATAATGGCATTTCTCCTTAATAAATAATCTCTTATTTTGCTTTGAAATCAGGCTTTCTTTTTTCAAGAAAAGCAGAGGTTCCTTCTTTAGAATCTTCGGTATTAAGAAGATAATCGAAAAAGGAACCTTCAAGCTGCAGTCCATCTTCAAGGGGCATGCTGTAACCCCTGAGCATTGCTTCTTTTGCAGCCCGGACGGCAAGAGGACCTACCTTACATAAAGCTTCCGCCCATGCCATTGATTCAGTCATAAGATTTTCTCTCGCTACTACCTGGTTGATAAGACCTATCCTGTAGGCTTCGTCAGCGGTTAACTGTTTACCCATAAGGACCATTTCCGCTGCTTTTGCCCAGGGTATCATTCGAGGGAGTCTTTGAGTCCCTCCCCAACCGGGTATTACACCAAGGGTTACTTCCGGCGTGCCGAATCTGGCTTTATCACAGGCTATCCTTATGTCACAGGCAAGAGCTATTTCCATCCCTCCTCCAAGTGCGACACCATTAACGGCGGCAATGAGAGGTTTATAAATGTCCAGTCCGTACTTCGGAGCGGAAGGCCAGTAAAGGTGGTGATTTTCCTTCATATAGGGTAGAGTTTCCGATACGTCAGCCCCTGCACAGAATGCCTTTTCTCCACTACCGGTGATGATCCCAACCCAGACTTCAGGATCATCACGCAATTTGACGAGCGCTTCATTTAACTCTTTCCACGTTTGCACATTTATCGCGTTATGAGCTTCGGGGCGGTTAATGGTAATGATAGCGATCCTATCTGATTTTTCGTAGTCGACAGACATGATGGGACTCCTTGACAAAATATTGCGGAAATTCTGGTTGGGGTTACTGCGTTGATTTTAACAAAGCCCTATTTCGGTGTCAAGCTGAATCTGCTTGACGTCACGCTTGATTTAAGCGTGTCTCGGTACTATCCCCAGATAGTGAAAGCGCCTCCGACAACGAGCATGATTATTCCGATGGTGATTGCTATCCAGCCGCCTGTCTGAAGAGAACCGAATTGAGGTCGTCTCGGCCAACCTTCAAGGAATTCTCTGGTGTCCTGGCGGCTGGATATAGACTCGTAATAGTGTTTTTCTTCGCTTTTACCCCAGAAAAACGCACCCAGACCCAGAAGTATAAATACACCTCCGATAATCATGAGTACAACCAAATCGTTTTGAGGCATTTTCAACCTCCGGACGAGAGGTTATTTAGCCAACTATATATACTTCGGGCACATTTTGCAACTATGTCAGTTCTACTTTAGCTCCGGCTTCTTCCAGCTTGGCTTTGGCAGCGGCAGCATCATCCTTGTTCAGGCTTTCCTTCACGGTATTCGGTGCACTTTCAACGAGTTCCTTGGATTCTTTCAATCCAAGAGCGGTGAGTTCCCTGACTACCCTGATGACGGCTATCTTGTTGTCTCCGATTTCCTTGAGGACTACATTGAACTCCGTTTTTTCTTCTTCATCCTGGGCTTGTGCGGCTGCTTCAGCCGGTGCGGCTGCGGCTACCGCTACCGGGGCTGCCGCGGTTACGCCGAATTCTTCTTCAAGGGCTTTGACGAGTTCTGCCAGTTCAAGAACCGTCATATTCTTGATTTGATCGATAATACTGTCACTCGAAGCAGATTTCTTTACTGCTTTCTTAGCAGGAGCTTTTTCTGCTTTCGGTTTTTCTTCTTCAGCCGGTGTTTCTTCAACTTTTTCCTGAGTCTTTGTTTCTTCGTCTGCCATATTAGTTTTCCTCCAGTTTTTGAATTTGGGCCTGTAATACTCCAAGTAATCCCCTTATAGGGCTGGACAGGCAATTGACAAGTCCTGATATCGGGCTGTTCATTCCACCCAGCATTTTGGCTATCAACTGTTCTCGTGTTGGTAATGTGGACAGGGAGGTAACCTGCTGTGGTGTAAGAATGGTATCCCCGGTGAATCCGCCTTTTATATCGATATTGAGCCGGGATTCACGCATGAATGCCGCCAGGGCTTTGGCCGGGTTTGTGATGTCATCGTAGCCGAAAGCTATTGCTATCGGACCCACCAGCGACTCTACCAGGCCTTCCCTGCCTGTTCTTGTGGCGGCAAACCGTGCCAGGGTGTTTTTGACTACTTTATAATCGCCACCGGATTCCTGGACTTTTCTTCTTACGGCGGTTAACTGGGCAGTCCCAAGCCCCCTGTAATCGGTCAGAATACCGATAGTGCACTTATTGAATTCTTCTTCAATGCTATCGATAATCTTCGCCTTTTTTTCTCTTGACATAGTCAGTCTCCTAACTTCCTCCGGAATAGCTCAATAAAAAAGCCCTTGTGTCGACCGCACAAGGACCATTGCTGCACTACACATAAATTGTACACGTGAACTGCGTAGTTTCTTAGCTCTGAATTATCCTCGGCAGGTACTGTATTAAGTCTGTTACGACACCCGCTGTCTCGGGATATTTTATTTAATTGTCATTATTATACCATAAAACGCTGCTGGTTAAACTTTCTGGAATTCGTAGGCTATTTTTTCGCCCGATTTTACAGGGACTACTTTTATCGCCATTCCGGGAACGATGCTGTCTTCTTCTATATCCTTGCTTATCCTGCCGAAAATTCTCAATCCGTCGAAATCCGCGATCGCCAGCGTATACGGTGCTTCATCTTCGAATCCGGAAGGACCGTAATGGACAATCGTATATGTTACCAGTTTGCCGGTACCGGTTATCTCGAACCACTCTACATCGCTATCAAGGCAACTCGGGCAGTCCATTTTCGGTGGGAAATATGCCGTACCGCATTTTTTACACCTGGTGGTCATTACTTTCCCTTGTTCCAGGTAGTTTATGAATTCTTCCGTTTTTGCCTCGGTAGTAAAACTGACTGTTCCAAAGTTTTCAAAACCCATATCACTATCTCCTGAGAATTATCACGTTACCGTACTGGCCGACTCCACCGATGTTGTGCACCAGTCCGATCTCTGCGTCCTTAACCTGAGCTTCAGTAGCTTCACCCCTGAGCTGGCGGACAATGGTCCTTACCTGTGAACCGCCTGTCGCTCCGATGGGATGTCCTTTCGAAAGCAGGCCACCATCCACGTTAACCGGTATTTTCCCATCGGCATAAGTCTGTTTTTCTTCAATTAATCGCACGCCTTTTCCAGGTTCGGCGAAACCAAGGTCCTCGTAGGCGAGAAGCTCGGAGATAGTAAAACAATCATGTACCTCGGCCACATCGATATCCTTGGAAGTAACTCCAGCCATTTCATACGCCTGTTTTGCGGCATCCTGGGCGCAGGCCAGTCCGGTAAGTGATTTTCTACCGGACATTGTCATGGTATCGGTCGCGGCTCCCATACCGGCGACCCATATCGGCTTTTTACACACACTTTTTGCCACGTCGGCACTTGCCAGGATTATACAGGAAGAGCCGTCTGCATTGGCACAGGCATCATATAGTTTCAGCGGCGATGTGATAAGGGCAGATTCCATAATATCCTGAAGAGTGAGTTCTTTCCGATAGGTTGCCTTGGGGTTTTTGGCTCCATAACTGGCATTTTTAACCCTTATTTTCGCAAGTTGCTCTTCCGTGGTACCGTATGTTGCCATATGGGCACGGGCAAACAGTGCGTATCCTCCAGGCATTGTTATACCGAAAGGCGATTCCCACATGATATCGGCACCTCTGCCCATTCTTTCGGCTGCTTCCCGTGAGGTTAATTCGGACATTTTCTGGAATCCTATAACGGCTATTACTTTATGGAGACCTGATTTTATCAATGACCAGGCTACTCTCAATCCGGTGGTACTGGACGAGCAAACGGTTTCAACATAGAATGCCGGTTTGGGAGTGAGTTCCAAATACTCGGAAATAAGTCCTGACGGAGTCCGCTGTTTGTCGTATTCAGGGGCTGAACAGGTAATGGAGGCATCGATATCTTTGTTTTCGATATCGAGGTGCTCCATAGCTTCTTTAAAAGCATCGAAACAGAGTTCCCTGATATTCACGCCGCACTTACGGGCGAATACGCTCTGTCCTACACCTATGATTGCAACGTCATCCATAAAAACCTCTCCTGCGATAATATCTTTAAGTGCACATGGCTTTTGTCGCCGTTTTGTTTTCGGATTCTATGGCCTCTGAACAGCTTTAATTAACTTGCCGTAAGTGCAAGTGTTGGCCTCAGGTCAAGCTTGATACCCGGTCCGCTGGATGTCGAAATGGACGCTGTTCTTATATACTGGCCTTTAGCTCCACTCGGTTTGGCCTTAACTATCGAATCGATAATCGCTGTAAGGTTTTCGAGAAGCTTTTTCTCATCGAAACTTATCTTGCCAAGAGTCAGGTGGATAATTGCAGTACGGTCGAGTTTGAATTCTATCCTGCCTTTTCGTGCATCAGATACGGCTCTTCCAACATCACCAGGTGGTACTACGGTCCCGGATTTAGGGTTAGGCATCAGGCCTTTCCTTCCGAGTACTTTTCCGAGTTTACCTACCTTACCCATCATATCCTGGGTGGCGATGGCTGTTTCAAATTCTACCCAGCCGTCTTCAATTTTCTTTATAATATCATCACTTCCCACATAGTCTGCTCCGGATTCCTCGGCGACCTTTGCCGCTTCACCCTGAGCGAAAACGAGGACACGTACTTCTTTTCCCAGTCCATGCGGCAGAAGGGTCACACCGCGTACCTGCTGAGTAGCATTCCTCGGATCAAGTCCCATTTTAAGGTGGAGTTCCACAGTCTCATCATATCCTGCGTAAGACATCTGTTTGGCCAGTGCGATGGCTTCTTCAGGAGAATATTGCTTTGTCCTGTCCAGCAGTTTTATTGCTTCCTGGTATTTCTTGCCCCGTCTAGTCATTTTACTTTTCCACCTCGATTCCCATACTTCTGGCGGTCCCCGCTATTATCTGCTCGGCGCCTTCTATACTTGTCGAATTAAGGTCTTTAGCTTTCACCTCGGCTATTTCACGGAGTTGCTTACGGGTTAACACACCTACTTTTTCACGCCCCGTATCACTGGCCCCTTTTTCAAGGTCCAGGGCTTTTTTAATCAGGTCTGCTGCCGGAGGCATTTTTGTTATGAAGGTAAATGACCTGTCTTCGTACACAGTAATCTCGGCTGGTATGATAGAACCTGCCTGTGATGACGTGCGCTCATTGTATTCTTTGCAGAATTGCATGATGTTAACTCCGTGTTGACCGAGGGCTGATCCTACCGGGGGCGCCGGATTGGCTTTCCCCGCCTGGATCTGCAGTTTAATAATTGCTTGAACCTTTTTTGCCACTTTTCTCTCCTGGCTATATATAAATATTAATGGACCTTATAGTTTTTCCACCTGTAGAAAATCGAGTTCTACCGGGGTTTCGCGACCAAATAACGAAAGAAGGACCTTTACTTTTCCTTTATCCGCCGCTATTTCATCTACTATTCCAACAAAATCAGTAAATGGACCGTCGGTTACCCTGACACTCTGACCCTGCTTGAAGCCAACCTTAACTTTCGGGGTCTCGGTATCCATCTGTTTCAGGATCTGATTTACTTCATCTTCCTTAAGCGGAACAGGTTTATTGCCGCTGCCGACAAATCCGGTCACTCCCGGGGTGTTCAGTACAGTATTCAGACTCTGATCGCTTAATTGCATCTGGACAAGGACATAACCCGGGAGAATCTTTTTCGCCACGGTCCGTTTCTGTCCTGCCCGGACTTCAACCTCTTCCTCAGTAGGAACGACGACCTGGCTAATTTCCTCCCCGGAGTCGATAAGTTTGATACGTTGCTCCAGGTTCTTTTTCACCCGGTCTTCATGCCCGGAATAGGTATGAATGACAAACCATTTACTTTCTTCTTTGCTTACCATTTGTGCGTTCACTCAAGATTAATATTACTGACCCGTAATCACCCGGGGAGACAGTATTTGATTAACCGGGATAATTATCCTGACTATCCACCGCCGATAAATACATCATTGACAAGCTTGGTAAATCCGAAATCAAGTACTCCAAGAATCAGGGCCATAGCGATGGTTACCAACAGGACCAGGCCTGTCAGGTATATCAGTTCTCGTCTTGAAAGCCAGGTGACTTTTCTCATCTCACCGATGATGTCACTGAAAAAATTCGTTTTAGCTTTAGGACTGGTAGCTTTCTTTTTTACGGCGGTGCTGCTTCGTTGTTTCATTATATCGGACTATTTCCCAGAATAATCAGTAATAGGAAGGAATTCTAGAAAACCTATCTTACCTCCCTGTGAAGCTGGTGAGTACGACAGCGGGGACAGTACTTCTTCAGCTCTATCCTCTGCGTATCATTTCTTCGGTTCTTGGTGGATGTGTAAGTTCTTTCCTTGCATTCGGTGCAGGCAAGAGTGATTATCGTCCTGGCTTCTGTTTTCTTTTTTGCCATCTCTTCTCAAAGGACTGCTGAAACAGCCCGCGTGGGCTATTTCAGCAAGTCATTGTCTTCTCCCTGTATATAACTATTTAATAACGATTCTTTATGCAACTACTTTACTGATAGTTCCCGCACCGACGGTTTTGCCGCCTTCACGGATAGCGAACCGTGTCCCGTTTTCGAGAGCTACCGGGTAAATGAGTTTTATCTTCATATTTACGTAGTCGCCGGGCATTGCCATTTCAACGCCTTCAGGTAACTGGATTTCACCGGTTACGTCGGTAGTCCTGATGTAGAACTGCGGTTTATATCCATTAAAGAACGGAGTATGCCTGCCGCCTTCTTCTTTACTCAGGATGTATACCTCGGCTTCGGCTTCGGTATGGGGTTTAATCGAGCCGGGGGCGGCAAGGACCTGTCCTCTTTCGATTTCATTACGATCGACACCCCTGAGAAGGATACCCACGGCGTCGCCGGGTTCCGCGTCATCGAGGATCTTATGGAACATTTCGAGACTCGTTGCGACGACTTTCCTGGCTTCATGGTGAAGACCGACTATCTCTATTTCGTCACCCGGTTTTATTACTCCTCTTTCGACCCTGCCGGTCGGTACCGTACCCCTTCCCTTGATGCTGAAGACGTCCTCTACAGGCATAAGGAAGGGCTGGTCTTTCGGTCTTTCGGGAGTAGGGATGTAGCTGTCAATGGCATCGACAAGTTGCCAGATAGGCCCGCACCACTGGCAGTCTCTGGAACCGCATCCGCATTCAAGGGCTTTAAGAGCGCTGAGGCGTATTACCGGGATCTCATCACCCGGGAAATTATACTCACTGAGAAGCTCCCTGACTTCCATCTCGACGAGTTCCAGGAGTTCTTCGTCTTCCATAATGTCTACTTTATTAAGTGCTACCACAATGTAGGGTACTTCCACCTGCCTTGCCAGCAGGATGTGTTCCCTTGTCTGGGGCATGACACCGTCATCGGCTGCTACCACCAGGATCGCACCGTCCATCTGGGCAGCGCCGGTGATCATATTCTTAATAAAGTCCGCGTGTCCGGGGCAGTCGATATGAGCGTAATGTCTCTTTGCTGTCTCATATTCGACGTGAGCGATAGCGATGGTAACGCCACGCTCTCTCTCTTCCGGTGCGTTATCAATACTATCGAACGAACGGTAACCAACATTGGGATAAGCCTTTGACAAACAAAGCGTCATTGCTGCCGTCAGGGTAGTCTTGCCGTGGTCCACATGACCGATGGTACCCACGTTACAGTGCGGTTTGGTGCGTTCGTATTTCTGTTTAGCCATTTCTTCCTCCCTTAAATCTAAGCCCACAACCAGATTCGAACTGGTGACCTCATTCTTACCAAGAATGCGCTCTACCGGCTGAGCTATGTGGGCAACTTGCTATATTATACAGATTATTACGTTCTTATGTCTAGCCCGGATTACATTTTTATAGAGTGGTGGAGAGGACAGGATTCGAACCTGTGAAGCCCGTCAGGGCGGCAATTTTACAGACTGCTCCGATTAACCACTCCGGCACCTCTCCAGATAACACCCGGGAATCCCCTGATACACTAGCCCGAGAGGGGATTCGAACCCGCTAACCTACCGATTACAAGTCGGTTGCGCTG
>CAZBQL010000020.1:0-40194 GCA_964493985.1 uncultured Dehalococcoidales bacterium | reverse complement strand
TGATTATAATCAAGGAATATCTTACCCCGGCGTTTCTTTACCGCCCAGTCGGTGGTAATCCCGGCAGGATATTGTTGCCGGAGAAATTGGCTTAGTGTTTCCGCAGCAGCGTGGATACCATGGAAGTCCATTTGCCGAAGGACCGGAATAAAAATATGCAGACCGGTCCGTCCCGAGGTCTTCACGAAAGAAGAAAGCGAGAGTTTATCCAGGATTTCCTTTAGTTTCAGGGATATCCGGCAGGTCTTTTTAAAGGCCGTACGGTTCAGTTCCGGCTCATCTCCGGGTGCTTCCTTACCGGAATAGATATACGGATCAACGTCAAATACCAGGAAATCAGGATAATTCGCATAGAAATCAGGTTCTCCGGTGGCGGTATCTACCTTGAAATCGGGTCCTGGCTTTATCCGCGACAACCAGGTATGAAGCTCGATATCCGCTATTTGTCCGAGCCAGAGCAAAGTCGCCAGGTTATTGCATAACAGATATTTCCGGGTCGGTGTATCATGGGAAGAAAGTTTCACGGTTTCAACATAGGCAGGTACAGGCTGATAGTGTTTCTGGAAAAAATGTTCGCCGTAAATTCCGTCAGGATAACGGCTCAGGGTAAGAGGTCTGTCTTTCAGATGTGGCAGCAGCCACGGTGATACCCGGGCCAGATAAATTATAAGGTCACGCTTGGTGAACGCCCTGACTCTACCGGTCTCAGGCCATAATCCCTTGTCGAGATTGCTTAGTGACACCCTATGTCCTTCGACCTGGACAATTAGGCTTTGTTTCGGACTGGTGAGCTGCTCCAGAATATCCTTAACGTTACCAGCCATTTCCACAGGTGTCGGTTCCGGAGACTTTTTATCACTTTCTACAACTTTAACAGGTCGTACCGAATCCGCCGGTTTATCGGTACGCTCTCTGAGAAATATCGGCATCCGCAAACGTCCATCCCGGGTCCACTCCTTGAATTTGACCTCTATAACTATTTGAGGCTTTACCCAGGTCAATTTACCAATATGTTCAGGTTCGATTGAGAAAGGACTCTCCCCGATAACGATGGCATCCAGCCGTTTTCTTAGCTTTACCAGGATATCATTATCAAATCCGCTGCCTACGTTACCGGCATACTGGAGGTCCTGGTTGTCGTCATAATAACCGAGCAGCAAGGCCCCGAAGGTTTTCGCCCGGTTACCTGCGCCTTGAGTATATCCTCCGACTACGAACTCGTCGCTGGTAACTTCTTTTATCTTAAGCCAGCTATCAGTACGCTTACCGGATTCGTAGCGGCTGTCCTGCCGTTTGGCAATAATACCCTCGAGGTTGTTCTTAATAGCAGCCCGGTAAACGGTCTCACCATGCGAAACGAAGTATTCGACGAGACGGATATCGTCGCCGGTATCGAGCACTTCTTGCAGCAATTTCTTCCTCTGCAGCAGTGGGACTCTTCTCAGGTCATAACCGTCCAGGTAGAGAATATCAAAAACATAGTAGATGATGGCTGACGGAGGCTCAGCCTCGCCGGTCTTTATCCTGTTCATTGACTTCAGGTAGCCTTGCAGGCACTGGAAACACAGTTTGCCCCGGCTGTCGAGGGCAATGATCTCACCATCGAGTATCAACTGTGCGGCTGGCTGGTGTACCAGGCTCTCTGTCAGGGCCGGGTAGTGGTCTGTTACATTAAGTCCGTTCCTCGACTGTATCCATACCTTACCCTCATTTAGAAAGGCTATGGTGCGGTAACCGTCCAGTTTCGGTTCGAATAACCACTTTTCGTCAGAGAACGGCTTGGGCGCAGGTGACGCGAGCATCGGCGAGAGCTTTGATGGAAACTTCGATTTTACGGCTCCCTCGATATCAGCAAGTCTGGTAGCCACCGGTCTATTGCCAGAAGGTACATGACCTGATTTGAGGTCGTCGATGGTCAGCCCGGAGATAACAGACGCTCCTTCCGTCAGGATATCGTTTTGCGGGTAGGCGTGCATATCCCGGTGTTTTATCAGCAGCCAGTTTTTTTCACCACGCTTCATTCTTACCAGCGTCCAGGAACCTTTTAACTTTTCTCCTCTCAGGTATATGGAAAGTTTGCCATTGGCGAGCCCTTCTTTCACCCGCTCTTCGGCCCTGGTGCGGTTGCCGAAGGAAAACTCACCGCCCTCATCCGGGGAATAAGTCCCCATGTCCCAGACAATCACCTGTCCGGCGCCGTACTGTCCCCGCGGAATGGCACCCTCAAAACCGGAGTAGTCCAGAGGATGGTCTTCAACCATTACTGCCAGGCGTTTCGTATCAGGATCATAAGAGGGCCCTTTTGATACAGCCCACGATTTCAGTACGCCGCCGGCTTCAAGCCGGAAATCATAGTGCATCTGACGGGCGGAGTGTTTCTGGACGACAAAAGTTAAAGGCCCTTCGCCGGAAAAATCCCCCTGAGTGACCGGTTCCGGAGTGCTATCGAAATTTCTTCTTTTTTCGTAATCCTGGAGCATAATTTATTATAAACTCACATTGATACCGGCTGCTACCGGATATTATTTGAACCTCTGAAATCTATTTATTACAATAAATTAGGGTATTATGATGTCGAAGGTTTATGTAGGCACATCATCCTGGGCCGATCATTCCCTGGTAGATAGTGGCCTGTTCTATCCTCAAGAGGTGAAAACTCCGGCTGCGAGGCTGAGTTATTATTCCGAAAAGTTTCCGATTGCGGAGATAGACGCCAGCTACCACTATTTTCCTACACGTAAGAATCTTGATTTGTGGCTGGACAATACACCTCCCGGATTTATCTTCGATATACGGGCGTTCAGCATGTTCACCGGTCACCCCACCCCACCCCGTTCTCTTCCAAGGTCTATTCGGGAAGAGCATGATGAACTTGCCAATCATAAAGGTAATCTTTATCTGCATCATCTCCAGGAAGATGTAGCTGAAAAGCTCTGGGAAATTTTTTTATCGGACGTCAGGATGATTGAATCAGCCGGCAAACTTGGAGTGATACTATTCCAGTTTCCTCCATGGTTTCACCCGAACAGGGAAAATTTCGACTATTTAGTTGCCTGTAAAGAGCACTTCCCGGTACACCAGGTGGCAGCGGAGTTCCGTTCCGGAGACTGGTTTTCGGAAAATAACCTGGAGAGCACCCTGGCTTTCCTGAAGCAGCATGAGATAGCTCTGGTGTGCGTGGATGAACCGCAGGGTTTAAAGACCAGTGTTCCGCCGGTGGCTGAGGTTACTTCATCAGTGGGTATGGTCCGTTTTCATGGCCGGAATACTGAAAACTGGGAAAAGAAAGGTATCTCGGCGGAAGAACGTTTTAACTATCTCTATAATGAAGAAGAGCTGACCGAGTGGATACCGCGGGTCCGGAAGATGGCTGAGCTGGCGGACAAGGTCCATATTATCTTCAAGAATAAATTCCTGGACTACCCGGTCAGGAATGCCCGAGAATTTATTGAAATGCTGGCATAAGCTGACTATGTTTTTACTGCCTGGGCCACGCTCGCTTTCAAAGCTGCCATCAGGTCTTCTATCTCCATCTTCGGAATTTCCGGAGCCTCGATTTCCACACCTTCCAGCTTGGCTTCGATCATTTTCTGAAGCGCCAGTGTGTATTCATCGTGATATTCATCAGGTTTGTAGCTGGTAGTCATTGCTTCAACCAGCTTTGATGCCATTTCAAGCTCATCGGCAGACAACTCATTTTCCAGCGGAGCCGGCTCATCCGGCTGTAAAATATCCTGTTTATAATGGAGGGTGTGCAGGACCAGGATTTTATCCAGGGGACGCAGGCAACAAAGGTGTTCACGTCTCTGGAAGGCCACTTTGGCAATACCGACCAGACCTTTTTGCTCCATTACTGTTTTTAACAGGACAAAGGGCTTCAGTCCGAGTTGTTCCGGTTCGAGGTAATGACTGCCGCTGTAATAGATTGTATCGATCTCGTCCGCCTGAGTAAAACCTATGATATCGATACTGTGGGTTGTTCTCACCGGGACTTTGTCGAAATCATCTTCTTCAAAGACGATATACTGGTCCTTACTATATTCATAGCCCCTGACGGTCTCCGACGTGCTGAAGTACTCGTCATCCTCGGCACAGTAAAGTACTTGTTTGGGACGGGTAAGACATTTCTTATGCAGGTAGTGAAAACTCGGAGTTTTACTCTCTGTAGCTACCGACATTTTTACGGGAATAGCAACCATCCCGAAGCTGATTACCCCTTTCCAGAACGCTCTAGGCATATTATTCTCCTCCTGCAGACGGTGAGGTCTACTTAATCATTTCATTATAATGAAAATGGATACCCACGTCCTGATACTCTCACCGTTTATTAATTAATCTCGAGAGTTTAGTTCGTATTTCCAGGTTCCCGGTACAGATTATGTTATCAACCAGGTTATCAAATAGTAATAAAAAAAAAGGGAATAAAGTCACAAAATTATGACGTTTTTATTATCAATAATGAAAGAATCAGACAGGTCAAATAAAGTCAGTTATTGTTAGATATGCTAAGATAAATAATACAGGACTGTTCGATAATAATAACGTGGTTGTATGTATTATCGCAGATTAATCGGGTAACTATGATTAAGAAACATTCATTCTCAGTGATAATCCCGACACTCAATGAAGCAGAGGCGATTGGTGCGTGTATTGCACATATTAATTCCGGGCAATCGAATGTGGAGATCATCGTTGTTGATGGCGGTAGTTCCGATGATACTGTCGCTATTGCAGAATCAGCAGGTGTAAAAGTTGTCCATACCGGGCCATGTCGGGGATTACAGTGCAACTATGGGGCTGCGACCGCTGCCGGGGAGATACTCATCTTTCTTCATGCCGACACGATTTTACCGGATGGCGCTTTTGACTACCTATCTGAAATATTTAGCAAAGATGAAGTAAAAATTGGGAATTTTGAGATCGTTTTTGATATAAAGCACTGGTTTCTACGTTTTTTGAGCTTTCTGTCACGCCATGATATGGGATTTTTCCGCTTTGGCGACCAGGGAATAGTGATACGTAAATCTCTTTTTGATAAATTGGGAGGATTTCCGAACTGGACGCTGTTCGAAGACTTTCAGCTTATTCGTGCAGCCCGGAAAGAAACAAGAATACATCGTTTTCCAATTTCGATTGTAACTTCAGCCCGCCGTTTTGTAAAGAATGGCATCATCCGGCAGCAGGTAAAGAACGTATATTTCACAATTCAATATTTACTCGGTGTTCCTCCCTGGCGACTGGCTGAAAAATATTACGGTAACAGGCGTAAATCAGATAAGAGTCTCATAGTGTTTTTACGCTTTCCATCAAAGGGAAAAGTAAAGACGCGCCTGGCAAGAACGATTGGTAATGAGATGGCGACACGATTTTATCGTGAATGTGCTGAGCACCTCTTCAAAGAGGTTGAAGACCTTCCTCAAGATATAGTCAGGCATATATACTATACTCCGAGGAGTGCCGGAAAGAGCGTGGAGCACTGGGTTGACAGAGGCTTTTATTACCAAACGCAGGTTAATGGTAACCTGGGAAAAAGACTGGAGACGATTTTTCGTGACCAGTTTAAAAAAGGATTTAAGAAAGTCATTATTGTCGCGACAGACGTGCCTGATATTGCAGTATCTGACCTTGAAGAAGCTTTTAATGCCCTGAAGGAAGCTGACCTGGTTATAGGGCCCAGTTTCGATGGCGGATATTATCTCATTGGAATGAAGGAATTGCATCCGAGTCTGTTTGATGGTATTACCTGGAGCACTAATGTTGTGTATGACCAGACCCTGGCTATAGCAGCTGAATCAGAACTCAGAGTCCATAACTTGAGGACTCTTGATGACATCGATACAGAAGATGATCTTCACCGGTGGAGGAAAAGGTCATTACCGGGAAATAATAATTACACCGGTTCGACAAAACATGTTCCGGTCATTTCAGAAAATGGCAAATAATAGATTCGTAAATACTCTGGACAACAATAATCTGGTGGTAGACCCTGTTACTATCCGGACACTCTGGGTTAACATTACCAGGCGATGCAATCAGGCCTGTACGCATTGCCACATTGAAGCGTCCCCGAGTCGGACCGAACAAATGAGCAGGGAAATCCTGGAACAGTGTCTTAAGGTTATTGGCGAGTTGCCTGCTTGTGAAGAGCTGGACATTACAGGCGGAGCGCCGGAGCTACATCCTGATTTTAACTACCTGGTTTCGGAAGCCAGGAGGATGGGAAAACAGGTAACTGTCCGCCATAACCTGACAATTACTCTTGATGGAGATCCTGTCTCTCACGCCAGCAAGGAATACTTGCCGGATTTCTTTGCTGAAAATGAGGTAAAACTGCTGGCATCATTACCTCATTACGATGAGGAAATAACTGACCGGACCCGGGGAAAAGGTGTTTTTCAGAAAAGCATTCAAACCATGAAACGTCTCAATTTACTTGGTTATGGACATCCTGATTCAGGACTTGTCCTGAACATTGTCCACAACTCTGATGGTCCGATTTCTACGGATGAGAGAGACCAGTTAGAAATCAAATTTAAAGAAGTCCTCTCAGACCGTTATGGCCTGGTGTTCAATTCACTTTTAGCGGTGACTAATATGCCGATAGGCCGGTTCCGCTCATTGTTGAAAGGTCGAAATACCTTGAAAGAATACACGAAAAAACTGGAAAACAATTTCAATCCCGGGTCTGTTACAGGACTGGTCTGCCGTCACCTGATCAGCGTGGGCTACGACGGAAGCCTGTATGATTGTGACTTTAACCAGGTACTCGGTCTGAAAGTATCCGGACATTCGACCGGAATAAACAACTTCGATCTGCAGGCATTAATGTCCAGAAAAATCAGGTTAGGAAATCACTGTTTCGGTTGTACAGCAGGTGGAGGAAGCAGCTGAACAGGCTCCGGTATACCCGTGTCGGTATAATAAACAAGAATTTACAAGGAAACATTTCTTGACCTCCCCGTCTAAGGATTAGGATCAATCCAACGATTCTCGTTTTTCTGCAACCAGGCTTAATCCAATAAGAAGCCGTTTTATGTCCTTTAAAAACTCGTGCATTTATCATCCTCTCTCAGGACCGTATAACAAAGAAATTAAAAACTGTATTTGCTCGTTTCCTATCAGGAATTGGATATAGGGAAGTTGTAATTGCGTAATGAGCAGTCATGATATACAATTATGCTAAAGCTACATCCTGCACATAGGGTCATGTGATGGAAGTTGAACTTAGAAAAAGCGGCATCGAAGTAATTGGAAATGTGCCCTGGGGCACACACTTCTGCCAGTTCTATCGCACCAAGCAGGACTTAATTGACGTTCTTGTCCCTTATTTCAAAGCCGGCTTAGAGAACAATGAATTCTGCATGTGGATTACCTCCGAGCCGCTGGAGACAACAGCCGCGCGCTCAGATCTCAAACGGGTTGTCCCGGACCTTGACCTCTATATCGAAAACGGTCAGATTGAGATAATGCCCCATACCGAATGGTACCTCCTCGAAGGCAAGTTCGATGACGAACGGGTACTCAATGGCTGGGTGAATAAGCTGGAAAAAGCTTTAGAAAAAGGTTATTCCGGATTAAGATTGACCGGCAACACCTTCTGGTTGGAGAGGAACGGCTGGCAGGCATTCACCGATTATGAAGCCAAGGTAAATGACGTAATCGGTAAATACCGGATGCTGGCGATTTGCACCTACTGTCTGGACAAATGCGATGGCGCTGCCGTCGTTGATGTGGTCAAAAACCATCAATTTGCCCTGATCAAAGAAAAGGACGAGTGGGATATTATCGAGAGCGCTATTTATAAACAGGCCAAAGAAGCGCTTAAGGCTAGCGAGGAGAAATATCGGGACCTATTCACCAACATGACGGAGGGATTTGCTTACTGTTTAATTATCACTGACTCCGGTGGCAAGCCAGTTGACTATCGTGTCCTCGAGGTTAATCAGGCTTGGGAAAAGTTGACTGGGTTATCCGCCGCTCGGGTAATCGGCAAAAATCTTGGAGAAATAATACCGGACCTGGAACAGTATTGGGTAGACACCTACGGTAAGGTAGCTTTGACTGGAGAGCCGACGCATATTGAAAATTACAATAAGTTCACTGACCATTGGTATGAAATATATGCATATTCTCCCAGAAAGGGTTATTTTGTGAGTTTAGTTAAAAACATCACTGAGCATAAGAAAGTGGAAGAAGCACTACGTAAGAGCGAGGAACAGTTCCGACGTGCCATTGAAGAAGCCCCTATTCCCATCATTATGCAGGCTGAGGACGGGCAAATTCTTCAGATAAGCCACTCATGGACCGACCTCACGGGATACACTCGCGAGGATATACCGACCTTTGATGCCTGGCTTAACCGGGCTTATGGCGAAGGCGCTGAAGACGTACGCCAGCATGTTCACTCTCTTTTCAGCGGTGACAGCCACTCTATCGATATTGAGTTCCCGATACAAACAGCCAGAGGCGAAATTCGCTACTGGAGCTTCAACGTTTCATCCCCAGGCACCCTGAGTGACGGAAGGCGATTCGTTGTGGGCATGGCGGTAGATATTACGGAGCGAAAAAGGACCGAGCAAATAAAGGACGAATTTATCGGCATGGTTTCTCACGAGTTACGTACTCCCCTTACAGTCGTGGTTGGAGCGCTGGGTACTGCTATGGACGAGCGGGCTACTAAAGAAGATAAAGAAGAACTTTTACGTGAGGCGAGTTCAAGCGCTGAATCGCTGGGCAGTATACTGGATAATATGCTGGAACTGTCAAGGTACCAGGCTGGTCGTCTGACACTGAAAAAGGAACCATGCGATATAGCTACTATAACTGAAAAAGCAACCAGGAGAGTTAGCAGGAAATATGACACTCACCATATCATATCGGAAATCCGGCAAGAAATCCCGGAGATAACCTGCGATACCGTCAGAATCGAACAGGTCGTCTATAACCTTCTTGAGAACGCTGTAAAATACTCTCCGGACGGCAGTAAGATACGCATTTTCAGCCGGCAAGACAAAGAAGGTCTCGTTGTGGGTGTTAGTGACCAGGGAGTGGGTATCTCCTCAGAGAACCAGGGAAAGCTCTTCGAGCCTTTCGAAAGGCTCGAAGCAAGTGGTGGGAAAGGGGTCGGATTAGGTCTGGTGGTGTGTAAACGCCTCGTTGAAGCCCACGGCGGGTTCATCTGGGTCGAATCGAAACCGGGTGAAGGGTCTACATTTTTATTCACTATACCCACTGAATAGTGAGTTGTTCAGGATTGAATTTCAACTAAGACAGGGACCTCTAACCGAAGAAACTCTCTATTCTCTTAACCATATCATCCACATCAAAGGGTTTGGCAAGGAAGTCGTTCGCTCCGAGACTCAGCGCTTTCTGAGCATTATCGGGTCTGGCGCTAAAGACGATAACCGGAAGTGCCGAAAAAGTCCGTAATTTCTCCAGTACCTCAAAACCATCTATTCCAGGCATGATGACATCCAGGAGTATAATATCTGGAGAGTTTGTTTTAACGAGATCGAGCGCTTCCTGCCCACCGGAAGCGGTAAGAACATCAAAGCCTGAAATTCTTAGCTTTATACCAATGACTCTGAGGATTGCCCGTTCATCATCAACAAGGAGAACCTTCTTTTTAGACTTCATGAAGTTTCTTTCCAGTCTTTGAAGCTGTAAGTACAGATTCGATTTTTTCAACAAGCGTATTCGGGTCAAACGGTTTGGTTATGCAGTCGTTAGCTCCATGCTGCAATGCCGGCTGGCCCATTTCCGGAAGTCCGGTAAAAACAATTATTGGTACCTGTGAAAAAGTACGCACCCTTTCAAGTACATCTATCCCGGTGATGTCAGGCATCAGAATATCCAGTAACATGATGTCGGGATCATGTGTTCTAACAAGTTCAATTGCTTCAAGGCCGCTTGTAGTAGTTAAAACATCATATCCCGAAAAGCCGAGTTTAATACGCAGCACCTTTCCTATTATAGGCTCGTCATCAACAACAAGTACCCGCTTCTTTTTTACCTCAACCATACTGCCCCAGTCCGAACGGCTGCTGACATATCCATGATTATGACAGTAGCTGCATTGAATAATTATAAATTTCTCTTAGAAAATATTACAAAAATATAACACTTCTGCAAATATACCATTTACTCAGTTTATTATACCCGGTTAACAGAAGATAGTATAGGTTGTTGAACTAAATCCATCCGGCAGATACTCAGAACTCGTTATTTTGAGAATGGACACGTCTTGTCTTTTATTTGAGTTCCAAATGTCATAGATTTGTAATTTATCCTTCCCCAATTTTATGCCCGTTTAATTCTGTTTCTGTTAGTATTCTCCATACACTCTTTTCAAGATGGACCTATCCTGAAAAATATATACTCAAATAGTTTAATATCCGTCATAACAGAGGATAGTGGAATGTCTGACCGGAGCCAGGACAAGCGTTTTAGAACCCGGAGGATGTTGTTGCATAGAACTAAATTGTTATTTAAGTTCAGTACCAGCTTTTTAGCTATCATCCTTGCATTTCTCGGTATCCTTTCCGTTTCTACGGGGTGCCAGCCAGGTAACGAAGAAGTTAAAACCCCGTTAACAGTTACACCGAATCCGGCGGTTGTATCGGTAGGAGAGAAGTTAGAGCTTTCGGCAAGTTCCGTGAATTCAGAGGATGAGTTCACCTGGACTTCGAAAAATACTGCGATTGCCGCTGTGGATAATACGGGCATAGTGACGGGTGTAGCTGAAGGCCAGACAGTCATAACCGCTACCGGAACAATAAGCGGAGCAGAGGTCCAGGTCCAGGTCTCGGTTGTCCCTGATGCAGTAGTAACTATACCCGCTGGTAGTATTCAAGTTGAGCCTGTGTTTACCAATCTGTCATTCTCCGAGATGACTAACCTGGTCCAGCCGAACGATAATAGTGGTCTGATATTTATAACCGAGCAGAGGGGAGTAATCAATGCCTTTGCTGCCAGCCGGCCGCAGGACGGTTCGTATGTATTTTTAGATATTTCCGACCGGGTTAACCGGGGAGGTGATGAGGAAGGCTTGCTGGGCCTTGCCTTCGACCCTGAATATCAGGCAAATGGCTATTTCTACGTTTATTACTCTGCTGCTAACCCCCGTCGTTCGATACTGTCTCGCTTTGGCCTTGAGCAGGGGACTTCGGCGGTAGGTGATCTGCAAAGTGAAGTTATCGTCTTAGAAGTAGAAGAACCTTTCGCCAACCATAACGGCGGACAGATAGCATTCGGTCCGGATGGGTACTTGTATATTGGCCTGGGTGATGGTGGTGCCGGCGGCGACCCGGAAGGTAATGCTCAAGACTTGAGTACGCTCTTAGGCTCGATTTTACGTATCGATGTAAGCGGATTATCGCGTACCGGGGGTTATAGCATACCGGCTGATAATCCCTTTGTGGATACTGCCGGTGCCAGAATGGAAATATGGGCATTCGGTCTGCGAAATCCCTGGCGTTTCTCCTTTGACAGGGACACAGAACTGTTGTGGGCCGCTGATGTAGGGCAAAATGCGTGGGAGGAAATAGACATCATTACCGGAGGAGGTAATTATGGCTGGAATACCATGGAGGGATTCCATTGCTATTCTCCGGCTTCTGGTTGTGACCGGTCAGGCCTGATGTTGCCCCTGGTCGAGTATGATCACTCACAGGGATGTTCTGTCACTGGCGGCTATGTCTACAGGGGAAAAAATATACCTGCTTTACAGAGATATTACATATATGGCGACTATTGTTCGGGAAATATCTGGGCTCTTAGATATCAAGACAATATTGTAACTCAAAATATTTTGTTAACTAAATCTGACCTGCAAATTACTTCTTTTGGTGAAGACCAGGCAGGTAACCTGTATATTCTTTCACGGCAAGGAGGCATCTATACCCTGGTACAAAAGAAATAAATTACATTTGGACCAAGGTGATTCCAGCAAGAGACTGGGCCCGGACTTGAGAGAGATTTCCCTGTGATAGTGGATACTGGATAGCATGATTTTTCACAATCGTGAAGCTTGTGTTGGTAAGTGAAAGAAATCTGGAGTTAATTTGAAGTTTTTTCTTTATCCGGTTCTAAATATTATTGTTTCTTTAAGGTTTCGAGAGCTTTTCTGGCGACTATAAGAATCTCACTGTAAGGTTCCGAGTCTTCAACCGCTTTCATAACCGGCAGCATCGTTTTGCGAAGATCGCCCAATTGCATGTCATGCATTACGTGATGTGCACCATTCCGTAGAGAAACCGATTTATTGCCGTGATCTGCCAGTGCTAAAAGTAAAGGTTCAAGCGCGTCTGTTCCAATATGAATCAGGGCTTCGGCTGCCAGCCATCTTACATCGAATTCTCTATCTTCCAGGGCTTTTACGAGAGCTTCTGCCGAGGATTTATCGGCTATCTGACTGAGTGCTTTAGTGACTTCCCAGCGTACCTGGTATTTCTTATTCGATAATTCCTGTACCAACCTTGGAACTACCACGCTTCCCATCTCAACAAGTTTACGCCGGGCTTTCTGGCATCTGATATATTCGTCACAATTTAATTCAGCTATCAGCCGTTCAATTTCATCATCCATAGGTTATAATTATAGGCCAGCCTTCTATTTAAAATCAACACTCCGAACACGGCATACACGTCCAATTCCAGAAAATGAAATATATTTGTAACTTTTTTCGCTCGTGTTTGATAACTATTTTAGCATTGCAGAATTACAATTTTAACAGGGCGGTGTTTATTATATTCACCGATAAAAGAATTTTGAATCTGGAGAAAGAAAAGATGAAATTAAAAAAGTTATTAACCTTGTTACTGGTAATTCTTATGCTGAGTTCGTTCGGGCTTTTCGGTTGTTCTTCACAGACCGGTTCAAACGAATTATCGTCAGCAAATGCTGCCACTACGAGTACTATGGCAGATCCACCAACGATTTCAACGGTCGTAGCCGAAGCCAAACCATCAGTGGTATCAATAAATGTCGAGATCACCACTTATGATTATTTCAACCAGCCGGTCAAGGAAGAGGGAGCCGGTTCAGGCTGGGTCATCAAAAGTAATGGCTATATTGTTACCAACAATCACGTTGTCGCCAATTCTGACAACGTGACTGTTACTTTAAGTGACGGTCATATTTACCAGGCTGAATCAGTGAGTACCGATCCATTTACTGATTTAGCAGTAGTTAAGATCGGTGCATCAAGTCTTACGGTGCTCCCGGTTGGAGATTCCTCACAGTTACTTGTGGGCGATGGTGTGGTCGCAATCGGTAACGCCCTGGGACAAGGAATCAGCGCCACTGCTGGCATAGTGAGTGCCACTGATGTATCACTCGATGCTTCTCCCGGTCAGACACTTCTTGGTCTTATCCAGACCGATGCTGCAATTAATCCGGGAAACAGTGGCGGTCCCCTGGTAAACATGGACGGAGAAGTCATCGGCATTACCAATATGAAGATAGCCCAGGTCGGCGTTGAAGGTATGGGTTACGCTATCAGCATCAACGAGGCACTTCCTGTTATCAACACACTGATAGAGCAGGGAAGCATATCCCGACCGTGGATGGGAATCGGAGTGACTACAGTTAATGAGATGGTAGCCAGTATCTACGGTCTGGCGGTCAATGAAGGTGTACTGATTACCAGTGTTGTCACCGGCAGTCCTGCAGTAAAAGCCGGACTGAACCAAGGAGACATCATTACTAAGATAAACGATACGGATATTATGACTACAAGTGACCTGGCAGAGCTGTTATATAAGTCTAAAGTCGGGCAAAAGATTAATATCACTTATTGGCGGGGAGATACTAAAGAAACCACTGAACTTACCCTTACTGAGATGCCTTCGACGCAGTAATCGTATTTGACAAGAAACCTGTAGTTATGATTTAAGGGAATTATCGTATTAATTTCAGGGGGATAAAATGTATAAAAAAATGTTAATTCCACTGGATGGGTCCGAGTTAGCAGAAATCGTCCTGTCTTATGCAACGGAACTAGCCGGCAGACTTGACCTTGAAGCTTCGCTTCTCCATGTTTGCGACTCGAGTAGTTCGGACATGCAATTCATGTGCAGTGCGTATATAGAACGTGTCGCCGAGAAAGTAAGGGAAGGATCCAGGGATGTCCAATCCATGACAGGCGCATCGTCCGGCATTAAAACAGTCAAGGCCATGAGTAAAGTTCTTACAGGCCATCCGGCCGAGGAAATTATCAGGTACGCAAAGGAAGATAATGTCGATTTTATTCTTATGGCAACTCACGGACGGTCCGGTGTACGACGCTGGGTAATGGGGAGTGTAGCTGATAAAGTGTTGCGAGCATCTCCAGTACCGGTATGGCTGGTGAGGGCGAATATACCGGAAGAAATTATTCGTGAGGAGTGGCATAACAGGACAATGCTGGTCCCGCTCGATGGTTCCGAACTGGCTGAAGAGGTACTCCCTCACGTCGAATCTCTTGCGGAACAGCGTGGTGTAGAAAAAATGAAAATAGTATTACTTCGGGTTGCCGAGGACCCCTTTGTTACGGCTGATTATCCTTATAAAGACTTTGAGGAACACGTAAAACGGACTAAAGAACAGTTTAAACAGGGTGCGGAAACCTATCTCAAAGGGATACAACAACAACTTACTCAGTCCGGGCTAAAAGTTGATTTCGAGGTACTTCAGGGAGATCCTGCTGACGAAATCATCGAATACGCCCACGAAAACCTTCCTAACCTGGTCGTTATGACGACTCACGGTCGTTCGGGAATCGGACGCTGGGAATATGGAAGCGTAGCAGATAAAGTCCTGCATGGTGTATCAAGCCCGATTTTCCTGGTCAGGCAGCACAAGATCTGACATATAAAACGAAAATAATCGGGAAAGTAAAAGGAGAACAGTATGCCTGAAAAGTTGCTGGTACCGCTTGACGGCTCAAAATTGTCAGAAGTTGTTTTACCATATGTAGAAGAATTAACGACCAAGATTGGGTATGAAGTTATACTCATTAATGTACGTTCCCCGGCTGAAGATCCTTATCATCCAGATCTTAAAGAATATTTACAGAACATCGCCGAAAAGATTCAAAGTAATATTCAAACAAATCTGAAAAAATACTCGGATAAAAAAAGAAACATAAAAATAGAGATTGTAGGTTCGGGAACGATAGTAACCAATTCTGCGAAAGGTATTTTGGATTACGCGGATAATGAGAATATTGCCATGATAATAATGGCTACTCACGGAAGGACGGGAATCAGCCTCTGGACTATCGGAAGTGTAGCTGAAAAAATAGTACAAGCTTCGAAATACCCGGTACTTCTAATAAGAGCAAATAACGATTTAAAGAAAGATTCTATTCGCAAGATACTGGTCCCACTGGACGGCTCAAGGGAATGTGAGTTTGTACTTGCCTTCACAGGAGATTTAGCATCTATGTTGAAAGCAAAAGTTACCTTACTGCACATAATATTGCAGCCATATTATTTTTACGCGAGTGTCAATGGATTAGCTGATGTTACTTTTTCAGTAGATGAGTTGAATAAAAAGAAGCAAGATGCGAAAAAATACCTGGAAGAAAAGCGAAAAATACTTGAAAAGAAAGGTATTATGACATCAATTCAGGTACGCGCAGGTCAGGTAGCAAGTGGAATAGTCAGTTTGGCTGAAAAAAACAATTTTGATATGGTAGTTATGTCTACGCAAGGGGGTCCGGGATTTCATCACTACCGCCACGGAAGTGTTGCTGATAAAGTTTTGCACGAAGGCAATATCCCGCTTCTTCTCGTAAAGAAAGAAGCTTCGTAAAGAAAAAAGCGGCCAAAGAAAAGCAGCCATATTTCTCATTCCGATGATGGTTTTTATTTCAGATAAATTTATAAGGCGAAGATCTGTTCTGATAACGGGATTTATTGTAGCATTGATGTTTTCCGTACCAATGTTCATTCTGGCTAAGGACAGTTATTTTTATCTTCTTGCGGTCTTTGTATTCTTCGGGATTATCGTGGCAGTTCCTCTCGGTGTAGCACCAGCTACATTGTTAGAATGCTTCCCCACCAGGGGTAGACATACCAGTTATTCACTAATATATAATATCGGTGTCGGTATTTTTGGTGGAGTGACACCAATGATATACACGTGGCTTATACAGGCGACCGGAAACAACCTGGCACCTGCGTTCTCTCTTTACTTCTTCCTGGTTATATCCATTATCGCCCTTCTATCGATGAAAGACAGGAGTCGCGAACCATTACGGTAGACCATATCCCGGTGTGGAAATCAAGATATGTAAAAATAATCTAAAATTTGACCGTAAATGAGTGCTACTAAAATGAAAGAATCTCTCAATGACCTGCCGGTCCCGGAATTATTCCATCGTCTTAATTCCTCTGATGCTGGATTAAGCCAGGAGGAAGCGAAAAAGCGACTGGATGAGTACGGATACAACGAAATCGAAGAAAAGCAGATAAATCCTCTTAAAAAATTCTTTCTTTATTTCTGGGGTCCTATACCTGTCATGATAATTATCGCTGCTATATTATCGGGAATTCTCCAAAATTGGCCGGATGTAGGAGTTATCATGATCTTGCTTATAATAAACGCGGTGGTCGGCTTTCGCGAAGAATACCAGGCCAACAACGCAGTCGCTGCCCTGAAAAAACGGCTGGCGATTAATGCCAGGATAAAGCGTGACGGCAAATGGGGAAGTCTACCTGCTCGAGAACTGGTTCCCGGAGATATTATCCATCTTCGAATCGGCGATATTATCCCGGCAGATTCCCGGCTCTTGAGAGGCAATCCCGTACAGATAGACCAGTCAGCCCTGACCGGTGAATCTCTGCCCGTTGAACGCGAGCAGGGCAACGCTGTATTTTCCGGATCGATACTAAAACAGGGTGAAATTGACGCACTCGTATATGCTACCGGGGAAAAAACTTTCTACGGGAAAACAACAGAACTGGTAAAAACAGCCGAAACAAGAAGTCATCTTCAGAAAGCGATTATTAAAATAGCGGATTACCTGCTGGTAATCGCAGCAACCCTGGCAATTCTGATTATAGGAGTAGCAATAGCAAGAAAAGAGTCGATTATCGAGGTACTCCAGTTCGTTCTCGTCTTGACGATTGCCGCAGTCCCGGTGGCTATGCCTGCAGTTCTATCGGTCACAATGGCTCTTGGGGCCAGGGTACTGGCGGCTAAGCAGGCGATTGTTACTAAACTGGCTGCCGTTGAAGAAATGGCCGGTATCGATGTGCTTTGCTCAGACAAGACTGGAACGCTTACTCAGAGTAAACTTACACCGGGCGAACCCTATACCGTAGAAGGAATCAAACCGGAGGAAGTAATTCTGTACGGAGGATTAGCTTCCAAAGAGGAAAGCCAGGACCCGATAGACCTTGCAGTATTGAGTGGACTCGAAGATACTTCGCTATTGCAGTCCTACCAGGTTTTGGATTATAAGCCCTTTGACCCGGTCCATAAGCTTACCGAATCCACAGTAACGAGTCCAGACGGAAAAACATTTAAAGTATCGAAAGGCGCACCCCAGGTGATTCTGGACCTTGACCCCGAAAAGGATAAAAAACGAGACGAGATTGAAGAAGCTACTAATGAATTTGCTGCACGTGGTTTTCGCTCCCTTGGAGTAGCTCGTACCGATAGCTCAGGGGAGTGGAAGATTATCGGAATTATCCCGCTGTACGATCCGCTTCGTGAAGATTCGAAGTCAACGATAGAGACTACTCGCAATATGGGCCTTAAAGTAAAAATGGTAACTGGAGATCAAGTAGCTATCGGCAAGGAAATCAGCAGGCAGCTTGGACTGGGTACCAACATCTTAGACGCAAGTATCTTTGATACAAGTAAACCTCATGAAGCAGGTGAAATGGGAGATATTATCGAAAAAAGCGATGGTTTTGCTCAGGTTTTCCCGGAGCATAAATACCACATAGTCGAAGTCCTGCAGCAAAGAGGACATATTGTCGGAATGACCGGTGACGGTGTAAATGATGCGCCGGCCTTAAAAAAGGCGGACGCAGGCATAGCTGTTTCCGGTTCAACGGACGCAGCCCGAGCTGCGGCCAGCATCGTACTCCTGAAACCGGGGCTTTCAGTTATCGTCGATGCAATCAGAGAAAGCCGGAAAATTTTTCATCGGATGACAAATTATGCTATCTACCGTATAGCTGAAACGATAAGAGCCTTATTGTTTCTAACCCTGGCCATCGTGACATTTAATTACTACCCGGTTACCGCCATAATGATTGTTTTGCTGGCAGTTCTCAATGATGGGGCTATCCTGTCTATTGCCTATGACAATGTACGGTACTCAAACCAGCCCGAAAGATGGGACATGAAGACTGTCCTCGGTGTTGCCACTACGCTGGGGGTATTCGGAGTAATATCATCCTTCGGACTTTTATACATGGGAGAGAACGTCTTTCATCTCAGCCAGGGTACCATACAGACCCTGATGTATTTGAAACTCTCGGTTGCCGGTCATTTAACGGTTTTCGTTGCCAGGACAAGGGGACCTTTCTGGTCGATAAAGCCCTCCCGAATTCTTTTATTTGCTGTAATCGGGACTCAAATAATTGCAACGATCATTGCAGTTTATGGAATCCTGATGGAGCCGCTGGGCTGGAAATATGCCGGAATTGTCTGGGGATATGCTTTATCCTGGCTAATCATTAACGATAGCGTAAAACTACTGGCATATAGAATCTTCGGTGAAGAGCACTCAGGTCTGTTCGGCAGGCACGTCAGATAGTAAGTAATCATTAATTACTTAATGCAATCTCTATTCTTTTTGAATTCAGAATCCCAGCCTGTACACTTATCTAGTTCCAGTTAGTTGTCAGGCGCGTTTTCGGAAATCCACCGGGAAATTGTATCTATCTGTGCCTGTGATAGTGGAGGTGCACCATATGGCATTTGGACACCTGAGCCACCGACATCGGTTTGTGTACCGTTTAGCTTATTAATAAGGTAGCTCTTGTCCGGCGCACCCGGGTCCACAAGCATCAGCGAGCTTTGGATGCTTGGCGCATTAACCAGGTCATCGAATGCATGCGCTGGTTCAAGGTTGAGATTGCCCGGTGGCGAGCTTCCCTGGTGACAGACCACACAATTGGATGTAAGGACAGGAAGTACATCATTCTTAAAACTTACCTCGTTACTAGTGCTCGTACCAGATGAATCCGATGAGGAAGTCGAGGATGTTGAAGAACTACACCCAACAATTACCATTACAAGTACAAGAAAGCAGATTCCCAGTGAGATTGGCATTAATTTTTTTGAATACATTGAAATACTCCTCGTATTAAATTGTCTTTTCGGCTTCCTGTGCCGCGTTCATCCCGGCGACGTAGCCCATGGTAAGTGCGTTACCTAAAGTGGCCCCTCCGCCGATGTAGTAGGGCATAAAAACAGCCGAGCAGTTACCTGCTGCATACAACCCGGCAATTGGACTATCTTTCGTGTCGACAACCTGACATTTGTCGTTGACCTTAGGCCCCCCGTTTGTATCCAGCGTTCCTCCGCCGATAAGGTAGCAGTAGTAAGGGCCTTGTTCCTGGAGAGGATACATCGTGATGTTCGGTTTATCGTTCATTGGCCAGTCCGTTCCGGTCGCCGGTGTGGAGAATAGCGGGTACCATTCTACGTCGTAAGGGAATTCGCCACGATGGAAATCAAGGTCCTTGCCGCTGTTGGCGTACCCGTTAAACTTGTTGACCGTATCGATAAGGTTTTGCTCGAAGCTGGAGTCGAGCCGCCAGTAAC
Source organism: uncultured Dehalococcoidales bacterium (assembly GCA_964493985.1). GTDB lineage: Bacteria > Chloroflexota > Dehalococcoidia > Dehalococcoidales > UBA2162 > MGML01. Next base: position 20,424 of record CAZBQL010000020.1, on the reverse strand, counting down.
CGATTGTTCCACCGAGTTGATTGACATGGTCATCGATGTTCACTGCCAGGTCGTGCCAGGTCTGACCGGAAATTTCTGCAGGATCGTTGGTACCGGGAGCGGGCATTGGATAACCTCCCGCGCTTTGAGCGAAGAGATCCTTACAACGCTGGTCATATATCCAGCACATAACCTGGTTGGGGTACTCCTGGTTGATAGGGTCCCAGTAAAAGTGTATCTTTGTGCGGTCGTTATAGTCGCGCTTCTCGTTAGTGACGCGTACGCCGTACTTGTTCACGTCAAACATGCTGTCCCCGGCGGGCTGCCAGATATCGTTGGGGGTGCTGGAAAGCTGGATGGCCTGCTCCAGGGGAACTTCAGCATTCCAGGCGCCGTTCATGTTGTACATTTGAGCGCCGAGTGCCTGTGCCATATAGATAAGGTCGCCTTCATTAGTGATAACGGCGCAGCCTCCGTACGTAGGCCCTTTCTGGTACTGGATGATAAACTCCTTGTTATGGGTGAAGCCGCCGCTGCCGAACACCACCGCTTTGTTAGCCCTGATGTTGACTTCCGCCGGGGTACTTGTGCTGTTGTCCATAGCCTGCAGGCCAATTACCTGGCCATTACTGTTGACATAAAGTTGTTGTGCGCGGTGGCTGAGCAGGGTATTTATCCCGGAACTATCGAGGTATGCCCGGAACTGGCGTACCAGGTCGACACCGTAGCCAACACCGCCGCTGGTCGTTGTCGGGGCGATCAATCGACCATGCAATACCTTGTTTTCGGGGACGTGGTCGAGATAGTCAGGCGGTGCCTTACCCGTGAAAAGAATATCCTGGACGAACTGGCAAGCCCCTATCTCCATAAAGTAGTCTATGGCCTGGTAGCCGTTATCATAGAATGCAGCCAGGTGGTTGTATTCATAATCGGAAAGGCCATACTTCGAGTCATCCGGATTATACCGCTGCGGATAACAGCCTCTAGCCATAAACTTGAGGCAGTCATCCTTGTTATCGTCTATACCCTGGTCTCTCAGGAAACGATTGTTAGGGATCCAGGGATCCCCACCCGACTTCATCGTCGTCCCGCCAACAGCGGCAGCTTTTTCCAGCATGATAACCGAAGCGCCCTGGGCGAAAGCTACGGCTGCTGCCGCATTCCCCGCAGCTCCGGTACCGGCTACGACGACATCGGCGGTATAGTCCCATTTGCTTGGCAGCGTAGATGAAACTGCTGGTGACGAGGTACAGGCTGAGAGTATTCCGCCGGAAGCAGCCAACGCAGCTGCACCGGCTGCGCCTGAACCAACACTTTTAAGGAATTTTCGCCGCGAAATATTATTTTCTAGCGGATTATCCATTCTTCCCTCCATCGATATTTAATATCACTTTTATTCTGACTTTCGGTGTCTTTCAGTGTTTCTTTCTCCAGCTTTTTTATAATTTCTCGCTCTTCACTTGCGAATTAAGGCAAAATTTTCCTACTCCTTTTACAACGACTTCTCCCACTTGCGACAACAAATCAATGCCGAAAATGACCAGTACAAGTTAGAAACACAAGAACGGTCTCAAGGACTCCCGATAGAAAAGGCATGTGGCTTCTTCTTGGTAACAAATTGTAGATGTCAATGTGTGGAAAAGTCATCAATTTCAGATGAGAATAATTACAAAATTATGACATTTGAATTCCCGGAACGTGTCATTGCCAGGAATTCTCGGAATATCACTTTATGAACGTGAGTGAATTTTCTGGAATTTCTTTATAAATGAGAAAAAGTCTGAACTTTAAAATATCTTTACCCGGCTTCATAATTTTGCTGATCTTGATTAACTCCGGTATCACGCCAGCGTAACCACAAGGCTACGACCGTAATTGCTGTCGCGAGGACCGTAATATATATCTCTAATTGAACAGAAGTTAATATACCTTTCTGTAAAAGAATAGTTGAATAGTTTGTAACCCCGTGTAAGAACGAAGCAATAAGATAAAACTGCCAGCCCTGTCGTTTGGCAAGGCCATAACCTGCCAATGCGGAAGCAGCGATATGAAAAGCCACACTAAAAAATCTTTCCCAGAAACCCAGGAGGGCAAGAAAGCCACCTGTTTCAACTGCACTCCATGTCCATCCGGATAAAAATATAGAATTGTGAACCCAGATTGCCTCGAATACTCCGAATCCCGCTCCCGATACCGCTCCGGCAATTAAACCGAATTTAGGAGTGAAATCCCAACCGTTACGCCACCAGTAAAAGACAACAGGAACGAGTTTTGCCCCTTCCTGAACAAGGCCGCTAAGTAGGACTGATGGGATACCAGCGAGCAGTAACCACCGTAGAAGTGTAAATTGCCCCCAGAAATGGCTTAGTGCCTGACCTGTCCAGCTCTGCAACGGTATTTGAATGAAGGCTATGGCTATCCAGGTAAAAAAAGCACTTACTGCTCCTACAATCCAGAGTCCGGGTTTCTTACGCAGTGGAGGCCAGTACGGAGTCAACCATATGGCACCGAAGATAAGGCCGATTCCAATGGCAACCGGAATTAATTCCCCGCTAAGGCTTGGGAAACTAAATGCCGATTTGAAAAATTGGATCATCTGCTGAAGCATGCTACTTCAAATCCTCACAGGTGATAAAGATTTACTTATTCAAACCACTGTCCGGCTACTTTATGATCCTTGTCGAATACCATCCGGATACCAACATCTCCCTTGGTGAATGTTGCTTTGTAATGAACGATGGTATATCCTTCTTGCTCTTCAGTACTTAAGAACTCTTTCGATACATAGCTACCTAGTTCGCTACTAATTTGGGCGGCTGTTGCATCCAATATCTGCTGAGTTACCGCAGCTTTAAATTCAGCATTACCATACTGGATATATTTTTCCAGGTTATTTTCACTCAGTCCCTCCAGGGTGGTCTCCGTTGCAGGATCGGCGTAATCACGCACGGAATCCTTAACATCCGTTGATGAGGAATTGGATTTACATGAGATGATACCCAGGACTAAAACAGGTACTATAACCAGAAGCAAAACTGAGTAGATAGTTTTTTTCATCTTTTTTCTCTCCTTGCAGATGTAGTTAATTTGATTCTGACCTTGTTCTTTTACTTGCTGCAGACTAAAATTTTATTTCAAACCTCATTAAATTCCTGTTAATAGAAGCTATTCCCATTTGAAAAATCTTATAGCCAGAATAGCGCAGACTACAGACCATGCAGAAATAACAGCCAGGTTAACTGGCATGGAATAGACAGGGGTTGCACTTACCATTACCTGGCGAAGAGCATCTCCCAGGTAGGTGACGGGCAGCACGGCGGCGATATTACGCATGAAACCAGGCATGAACTCCAGCGGGAAAAATATGCCTGAAAGGAACATCATCGGGAAGAAAAATACCTGTATTACTACATTGGCACTCTCCACGCTTTTAATACGAGACACGACGAGGTAGCCTATACTGATGAGGGACAGGGTGCCTAAAAGTACGATACCGAAAAGCTCGAACCAGTTACCTACCATTTCAACCTTGAAAAGCAGACGAGCCACGATAATGATGATCACTGCCTGTATGAGAGAAAGTATCAGCCGGTAAATGGTCTGGCTGGTAACAAGGGTCGTACGACTGGTCGGAGTAACGCTGAATCGTTTTAATACCAATTTTTCTCGCCACTCTACCATTGTCAACCCACCAAACAGGCCCAGGGTCATTATAGCCATAGCCAGGATTCCCGGTACCATATAGTCTATCGTGCGCAGGTTCCTGGCTTGAACGGGCTCTTCCGCTAATTTCAGATATGTGGGGCTCTGTGTAATTTGCTGATTTATCTTATCAACCACCTGCTGCATAATCGGCAGAATGACCTGCGTGGTGGACGACTGGGAAGGGTCGTAGTAAATGGTGATGTTTGTTGTCGTACCTCCTGCTATCGCCTCCCCGAGTTCTGCTTCTTGAGGTAGAACTATAACTGCCCTGAGATCTCCTTTCTTGAGCGCGGAAAGCAATTCGTCCTGATTGCCTTCAGTGATGTTGAAAACAGGAACGTTATTCAGCCCCTGGACAATTTGTGTTGTGGAAGTACTATTACCGCTCTCAACCAGCCCGACATCATAACTTACATCTTCAGTGTTTCCCCAGACCAGTCCAAAAATGACAATGAAAAATAATGGGAATATAAATGTAAAAAACATATATACTTTGTCCCGATAAAATTGCTTGAAAGCAGCTACGGTAAGCGTATATAAAGCTTTCATTCCCTTATTTTCCTGCCGGTAAGTTTTAAGAATACATCTTCAAGCGTGGCCTCCCGTACATGGAGGTCTTTTAACTCACCAGTAAGATCCTCTCTGTCGGCAATCTGTAATAACGCCGACATTGTACCTGGAATGTCATGTGAGTACATAACAACTTCACGATTGTCAATAGCGACATTTGTTACTCCGGCAAGCTGTTGCAGCAACGTCTCTGTCGGGGGATTGTCCATTTCGAACTGAATTGCCTTTTCTTCAAAATGTGTATGAATGAGATTTTCCGGACTGTCAAGGGCAATAATTTGACCATGGTCTACAATAGCCACCCGATCACAGAGTCGTTCTGCCTCGTCCATATAATGAGTAGTGAGGAATACAGTCTTATCTCGTCCACGCATATCTTCTATTACCGACCAGAGTCCTCTTCTTGCCTGCGGGTCTAACCCGGTAGTAGGTTCGTCCAGGAAGGCTATCTCAGGGTCGTTCACCATCGCCATGGCTACTGATAAACGCTGCTGCTGGCCCCCCGAGAGGTTTTTGACAAGCACTTTACGGCTCTCCTGGAGCGAGAGCATTTCTAAAAGCTGGCTGGTGGGTAAGGACCGGTTATAAAGGCTGGCAAAAGTATCCAGTATCTCCTCGACCCTCAGCAGCGATAGCAGCGAAGGGGACTGGAGCTGCACGCCGATGCTTTGCTTTATTCGTCCGGGATTTTTACTTATATCAAAGCCCAGCACGGTTACTTTCCCCGAGTCTATCGGGCGAAGGCCTTCAATAATCTCAACAGTGGTAGTTTTACCAGCTCCATTAGGACCTAGCATCCCGAAAACCTCACCGCGGTCTGCCTGGAAGGTGATATTGTCTACAGCTCTTACATGGCCATAAGTTTTAATGAGGTTTTCTACTGTTATTACTGCATTTGTTTCTGTCATTCATAACGTCCGTTTTAATTGCAGAAGCGTATTTTAAGCAGGTATAAGGTATTCAATATCATAACTTAACGACGATTACCGGTATAGTATGAACATCGCGTTCGCTTATTATCTTAATTTATCTGGATCGATTTCAGAATATTTACTCATATCTGTAAAAAACTGACTCATTTGCTGCTCTTCATTTTTTATTTTTATCTCGGTCATATTTCTATCGGGATGAAGATACTCGAAAGCTTTTTCTCTTACTTTTTCCAACATGTCAGTTAGTAATAATAGTTCTTCTTCCTGAATATCTGATAGTATCTTCTCAATTAACTGCCAGCCGATGACTGTGGCCCGGTTGAGTATCTCGTTTCCTTTTTTCGTTATTACCAACCTTACCGACCGGCGATCGTGAAGGTCCTTGATCCTTTTGACCAGGCCGTCTTTCTCCATACGATCGATCAGCATACTGATACCGTTTGGATTGCGGTCAAGCCAATTGGCTACTTCCGTGGGAGTTACCGGCGTCCGCATGTATCTAATAGCCATAAGGACCGAGTGTTGTTGTGTAGTGATACCTTCTTTAGCAAACGCATTATCTTCGGACCTTAGTACTAGATTATATGTTTGATGTAATAAAAGCCACGTTTTTAAATAGGGATTTTTAAAAGAAAACTTAACCGGCATTATATATCCTGAATTTATAAATCACGAATGATATTCTATCATATTATTATATGCAATTAAAACTTTCGACGCCGATGAAACATTACGATTGCAGTGATTCCCCGGATTATAATTCAAGAGTTGACAAACACTGGCATGATAGTTATGATGTGATATAAAATCTAGCATATGTGATATAGTCATACATGCTAGATTTCACATATATAGAGTTCTTAATACCAGGTAAAACTCCTCAATGCAAATAATTAAAAAGGCAGAAAGGATATCAAGGGCCAGGAACTTATCGAAGCTATCAGAAGGATTCACAATGGAGAGATAAGTATAGCTGAAGAAGTCGTAGATCCCACTGTAGACAAAACCAGGGAGATATACAATGATTAGATTGAAGTTACTGCCGACACAGAGTTACGATATGAACAGTTTATTCTGCGTTTTATCAAGGCTGATAAAGACACAAGTCGTTAATGAATCGTATAAGGGATAGAGGAACCTGAAAAAAGATGATAGGTTACATGTAGGGTTTTTCAAACATGCTTTTCAGTATCACCGGTGAATCGGTGTTGTCTCCAATAATAGTAATAGTCTCCGTAATACTTGCTGCAATAGTATGGACAAGACGACCGACTCCCGGTGCTTTACCTTTCTCTTTTCTCATGCTGTCGATATCCGTTTGGATTATAGTCCGCACCCTGGAAGTAGCGGCAGTCGATCTCAATGTTAAATTATTCCTGGCAAAGGTACTGATTTTTACTACTACCGCAACCAGCATCATGTGGCTATCGTTTGCCCTTGACTATACGAGAAGTAAATGGTGGACACGTACCCGAAATATCGTTTGTCTCTTGATAATTCCCTCTATCACATTGTTCACGATATTGTTCGGGCGACAATTCGGTTTGGACTGGTTTGTGATACAGCCCGTCGTAAGTACATCCGAGACTCTTGTCGTGTGGTCGCGCGGCCCAATATTCTGGCTGCAGGCAGTATATATCCTGTCTCTTATAATGTCAGGAATACTAATATTATGGCGTTTCGCATTTTTACATCTCGATATGAAACGTATGAGTACGATAGGTATATTGATCGGGGCGCTACTGCCTATTATAAGTCACTCGCTCATGGTTTCAGGTTTTTATCCTTCCGGAGTAATGGATGTTACGCCATATACGCTTCTTGTTACTGGCTTTATTTACACCCTGGTAATATTCCGCTTCAAATACATAGATGTGTTACCTGAAGCGAGGTTAGCTCTGATAGAAAATATACCCGATAGCATCCTGGTACTGGATGACAAAAACTACGTAATCGATATCAATCCAGCCGCTATGAAAAAAATAGGAAGGGATAAATCCCTGGTACTGGGAGAAAGAATTGATTCCGTGTGGCCAGAACTTGAGGAGATTGTCTCACAGACTAATTGGGAAGGAAATACGGAAGCTTTCTTCGAAACATCGGAAGGAAACCTGTATTTTGATATCAGTCTTACACAGATATATAACAAGCGAGGGATGTTTACAGGCCGGTTAATCGTCCTCAGGGATATGACAGAACGCCAGTTAACACGGCAAAAGCTTGAGAACCTCTATGAAGAAGAGCGCCAGCTAACCGGTAACCTGCAGGATGAAATCGAAAAAAGGAATACGTACACTAAGGCTATAGTGCATGAACTAAATACACCGTTAACGTCAATCCTTGCGGCGAGTGAGATGCTTGAATCAGAGGTAAAGGAGAAAAGGTTAATAGCTTTAGCCGGTAATGTTAGACGTTCTTCTCTATATCTTGCACGACGGATCGTGGATTTGATTGAGCTGGCACGTGGAGAGACAGGTACCCTTGAGTTATATATGGAACCACTTGATATGTCGCAGATAATTAATGAAGTCATAGAAGAGATAAAAAAGAATGCTGATGATAAAGGAATCTCTTTAATATCCGATATCTCTGAGTTCCTTATGGTATCAGGAGACAGAATTCGTTTACGGCAGGTGCTGATGAACCTGATCGGTAATGCCACTAAGTACACCGATGAAGGGCAAGTTATTGTCAAAGCAAGTATGCAGGACCATTCAGCCGTATTAGTCCAGGTCGAAGATACCGGGCCTGGTATCGATAAAGATAAAATGAAAAATTTGTTCGATCCATATAAACGTAATGTGGACGAGGGAGAGAAACTCGGTGGTATTGGTATGGGGCTGGCACTGAGTAAGATATTCGTAGAATTACACAACGGTAAAATCTGGGCTGAGAGTACTCCCGGGAAGGGATCTTACTTTTATTTCACCATACCTTTTTCTAAGGAAATTGGATCATGATCCTGATATACAACGCCTCTATTTAAATAAAGGTCTATTATCTATCAAGGTAACATCACCGATACACTTGATAACATCGCCATCGATTATGATCCCGTCACTATCTCTACACATATATATCACTGTTCCGTGTTCTCGTGAGTATTTGCGTAGTGTATCCGGGTCAATAGATCTCGTGCCGTAATGCGGGAGAAACGAAAAATCGACTAAGTTTAAGCCCCTATAATCGTTCATGCCTTCTAATATATCGTCACCACAGATGTGAGAAGTCGATATGTCCGGTGTCATTAGTATCGCTCCCGCGCTGACACCTATGAGAATACCGCCGTTAGCGACATATTGTATTAGCTTTTCTATCATGTTGCGTTTGCGAAGCCAGTATAGAAAATAGTACGTATTTCCTCCGGACAGGTGTATTGCGTCACAGGATAAGAGGGCGGATAAGGACTTTGAATCGTAATTCTCCTCCAGTCCGTAATATATCTTCAATTCGATACCTATCCGAGAATAATACTCCCGCCGGTCTTTAAAATATCGTCGTTCATTGTCGGCGGCTGAAGGAATATAACCAATCACAGGGTTTGGTTTGTCGAACAGATTCAATAACTCGAAATCTATCTTATCCGATAGTCCGGGGACCTGGTCGCTATATAATACCAGTTTCCTCATTAGTCGATATCAAAGCCCGATCACGTAATATCCAGTATTATAACCGATTATCTCTTTCAGCCATAATCGATCTGTTATGCATAACGATACCTGCACGGCGGTCGGGATGGTTAAATCAGGAATTATTAGCCTTGGAACTAATAGTCAGTGTCGACTATTGACGAAATGGAATAAAGCTTTTACACTTCCAGAACACAGTACCTGATTCGATGCATAAGGAGGGTAAAATGGATCGAGAAGCAACTGTATATCGTAAGTTACAAAAGTATCTTGATAGAATGCCGATAAGTTATCCTGAAACTGAATCCGGTGTTGAAATTCGTATTCTGAAACATCTCTTTACTCCTGAAGAAGCCGAAATTGCTTTACAACTGTCGATGCTGCCAGAGTCGGCAGAGAGGATACATAAACGGTTAAAACGTACAAATATGACGGTTAAAGAGTTGGAAGATAAACTCGATAAGCTGGTGTACAAAGGGAGTATTTACGGGACTAAGAAGAATGAGAAAAAAATGTACAGCAGCATGCCATTAGCTATCGGAATGTATGAATATCAGGTTGAACGACTGACCGAAGACTTTGCTAAAGACTGGTTGCAGTATCTTGACGAGAAATTTGCCGATGAAGTTGGCAAGACTAAAATCCCTCTACTGAGGACGATTCCTGTCGAGAAAAGCGTAGTAATAACTGAGAAATATTCAGTAAGTAATTATGATAATGTAAGGTATCTTATAGAGAATGCCAGCGGTAATATTGCAGTAGCTAATTGTGTTTGCAGACAGACTAAAGACATGGTTGGTCAGCCTTGTTCTAAGACTGATCTTCGTGAAACATGCATAATAACTTCTCCGGAAGAAGCCGATTACTATGTTAACACTGGAATCGGACGATATATCCAAAAGAATGAAGCACTTGATATCCTGGAAAAAGCTCAGGAAGCTGGATTGGTGTTACAGCCTGTAAACTCTGAATATCCTGAAGCTATATGTTGCTGTTGTGGAGATTGTTGTGGAATATTGACTTCTATAAAGAAGTTTCCTCGTCCGGCCGATTACTATTCATCGAATTTCTATGCAAAAGTTGATCCGGACTTATGTACCGGGTGTCAAGTGTGCGTTGATTTATGCAACCTGGATGCCGCAACAATGGTTGATGGTATAGCTACCATAAGCCTCGATCGTTGTATAGGTTGTGGTAATTGCGTAATAAGGTGCGATTTAAATGCCATCAAACTATATAAGAAAGAATCAGAGAAAAGACCTGCGAAAACTATGAACGATATGTACACACGGATACTGATGAAAAAGTCGGGCACACTGAATATGTTAAAAATTGGTCTTAAATCGTTGTTGAAACAAAAAGTATAACGATGTGATGAATTCAACAAAAACTGGAAACTGGACTAATTTCTCGATGCCATCTATTCACGATCGTATCATCTGGTTGATAATCTCCCAGCATATGCCGCAGGCTGAGTAATGCTTTTCAGGATTTACTTCGATTCCGTGCGATTTTACTAATTTCATTAATTTGGTCAGTTTATTACTTGCGCCAAAGGAGTTTCATTTTTACTTTCAGACGTTTTCCACTTATGATACACTCATTTAGCTTGTTACACGCTATATGTTATATATGTTACGCTACTTTTTCAGCTTCCGATGTTGCCTGCAAGAGAGATAACATGTATCATTATGAACTGTGATTGAGACTTCATTGGGATGGTATGTGTGCAATAATGACCTATGATGATATATTCAAACCGGACGATAGCCAACTGGATGTGCAAACTGGACTAAATCTGGATGATGGATCAGGATTACGTGTAGTCGACGCGAAGTTTCTTGATGAAGAAAAATTTTCGTGGGATTTGTTTAATGGCTTCGACGTACTAAAAGTTTTGACCTATTCAGCTAGTATTAATGCCATCTTAAGAATGTTAGAACGATACTCATTTAAACATTTTGAATGTATTTTTGGTTACCAGGGCGTTTTACGCGATATTAAAGACATACTTTCATTCCAAAAAGTTGTTGTTGAAGATATACGTTTAGCGATAATGGGATTAAAGGATGATAGATATGCTCAGGTTTTGGAGAAAGTGCACACTGGACAGGCACATTTTTATGTGGTTAGAAAACACATCGCCCACGCAAAACTGTATTTGTTATCTGGTGATAACGGACATAATCGAGTTGTTGTCGGCTCAGCGAATCTTTCTGAACGGGCGTTTTCGGGGAAACAACCTGAGACCTTGGTGAAATTCGACGATGACCAATCAGCCTGGACTCATTATAATCATATGTTTGATCGGCTCCTGAAATCAGCTACCGATGAGATAGACTTACCACGAGAAAGAATTACGGAAGCTCAGATTGAGATTTCAGATATTCCCGTGATGAAAGACCAGTCCACCCTCGTTATCGATATGCCCTCATCCGAAGAAATCGAAGTCTCTGCACCGGTACAAATATCCCGTGTTGAAAAAGTCGTTGCTGCATTAGGCCATAGTATTACGGCTGCTATTCCTCAGGCAAGACAGGGAAAACAGAAAATCACGCCTGAAATCAAGAGAGAAATTAGTCGAATCCGTTTAGTTAAGTCGGTAGAAGAAGCAGACAATCGGTACTTTTCTTTAGACCGTGTGAATGGACAGGCTATATTGACTGGAAAATTGTTTTCCCTTGAAACAAATGACGAGGCTGTAAAACAAGATGCGTCATTGATATATAACTTTTTTAAAAATTATGAAGGTGCATTTGAGGGTGATGTTCCACGATTGCAGCGTGATTATTTTATTTTAATGTCGTGGTTGTATTTTTCTCCGTTTATGTGCGATATGCGATCCCTGGCGTTATTACAGGATAACGATGTTATCAGATTCCCATCGTTCGCGATAATATTCGGTAAATCGAATTGCGGCAAGACCAGTCTGGTCGATACGGTCATGACATCGATGTTTGGCTATGCGAATACAATCGACAAGCAGAGCTTTACGGCAGCCAGACTTCGTGGATTGCAGCAAGCTTACAAACGTTTTCCGGTAGTCTTCGATGATATAGGGCGAAATGCTTTTTTACGGCATGGAAGAGATATTATCAAAGATGAGATGCAGCCGCCCGTAACTGAATACCCTGGTTTTATATTATCGATGAACGCCGAACCGCAAACTTTTCCGGATGAGATCGTGAAACGGAGTATGATGATATATACGACAACGGCATTACCTCAACAAAATGAAGAACTACGCCAGAATCTCCAGCAAAAGATTCAGGAATTACGCAGGGGTTTAACTACTAATTTATTCCGCAAATATATCGCCGTAATAATAGAACAGCTTGAAGAGAATCGATTACCAGATGATTGGTTGCTATTATCATCAAGTATCTTGAGCGATCTTATTTCTAAATCAATAGAGGAGACAGCTCCACATTGGTGTAAACCCGTTACCTGGCTCAGCTATGCTGAAAAACGTTATGATCGAGTAAAAGCCCGACTGAATAATTTGTTAAGACAAACAACCTATTCCAGGAACGAGGGAGAGGTCCCTAATGGCTGGAAAGTTGAAGGTGATAAGGTTATTGTGTGGGAACAACGTGATGCTTTCGGTAGACGTGGATTTGAATGGGATGATGTTCCGTCAACACTCATAGATGCCGATGCGAGTGGCGGTGACAGGACGGTGTTGTATCGGGCTAGTTTAGAACGTTTTCTCGGGAGACGTTTACACCGAAGACACTGGTGGTCGCTGTCGTAAGTGAGATAATAGATTACCATGCTTATTCTCTTACTTTTGCCTTTTGAACAATCTCCCTGCATATACTGCAGGCGGAGTAGTGTTCTTCCGGATTTACCTCGATTCCCCGTGATTGTGCTAGTTCCATCAATTTGGTCAGACCACCGTTGAGTAACGCTGATATCATTTCGTTATCATGGGGATTATACCAACCGATAATATCCGTTACGCTTTCACGATACACGTTGCCGATTACGAAACAGCAGGCGTAGAGATCACCGTTTGGCGTCATCGAAATCGTCGTTATATCATCAAGCCTATCCGTATACGGCGCTTCGCCGCATTGTTGATTAAGGTTGAGTGATTTCTCACTATAGTAAACTGCAAAATTCAGCGCTGCATTTCCTGAAGGGAAAATATCATTTCCTTCTGAAATCGGAATGTTCAGGTCTACGAATCTGTTCAATATCTCTCTTGTCCGGGCATTATACTCATTATCTGCCTGTTCATTCACCAGCCAGGCAGGCTGCAGCTTGACTTCGATGCCGCTTTCTGATGCCGACCTGGCAAATGTGTAGACAGGCTCAAGAGGAATAATCTCCTGATGAAAGGTGTCGACGGATAACAGGATCTGGGTAACCCCGGATTTATCAAGCGAAGAAACCACTTCTGAGATGTGCGATACATCTTTGCTGAAATAGCCGTTGGTGATAATCTGGCGCTTGGGAATACCACACTCTGCCGCTTCAGACATGATACCACAGACATCATCCGGGTATAGCAGCGGTTCGCCGCCGAAACACATCACAGAGTGGACTGTATCTAAAGCGGTCACTTCTTTCAGCATTCCTTTTATCCGAAGATATTCCACATGGGACTTATCGCCGCTGTTAATTTTGTCCCCAACCGAACAGTGCCTGCAGCGTCCGGTACAGTTATACGTCATACCGAACTCGATGCGGTTTATATTCATATAAGGATTCACAGGTTGAATCATCCTTTCATTCAGCGACATCGATTACTATTTATCGTCCGGTTTATACATCTTCTATATACGCTGCCCAGAAAGGCTTGTCTATCGGCAGTTCTTCGAAACCGATGTTCCGGTACATCCTGACGGCGATCGGATTGACCGCCCAGAGATACAGATAGTTTTCAGAAATCTCACGATGATAGCTAACGAGGTATTTTACCAATTTCGTACCGCTATGATATCCCCTGTATTTCTTATGAGTCAGGACATCATCTACACGGGAATACCCTTCCATAACGTTCAAGGAAGCAATGGAGACGCATTTACCGGACCGGTACAAACCAAGCAAATGAAAATTCTCTCTACGGACCTGGCGTTTCAGGACATTGATTGTCCAGTCGCCGTCATCCTGGGTATGAATCAGTGTAATAATCTCCTCTGATATATCATTAATCCTTCTGATATCTGTCCCCGGTTCCGGTGACGATATACGGTCAGCCGGATAAAAGAAGAATGTACTGTTGAAAATTTCGATCCTGAACCCTTTTTCTTCAAGGAAAGGTTTGAGTATATCAAGCTCATTATCGACAAAAGAATGGTAGACCCGGGGAACAATTCCCGCATTTGTGTAAAAGTGTTTAATCTCCTGTATAGCTCCTCCCGGGTTTTCACGAATATTCAGTATATGGGCATGGTTGCTGTCGTGAGATCGCGGGTTATCAGGATTATAGAAAATATAACCGAAATCTATCAGTTTTTTGTTAGTAAACGCTTCGTAATATGTGGTCTCCCTCTGAAACATTTGCTCTATGTCGAACATAAGTAACTCCGGTGTTAATCAGTTCGAATCAGTATAGCATAATTATACACTCACGTTCCTCGCTTTCACGAGAGAATATTGAAGTCGATCACAGGTATCAGACTGCTTCCTGTTCTCTGAGATTCCCGATATCTTCCCACGAATATCCGAGTTCCAGTAATATTTCCTCGGTATGCTGTCCGAGTTGAGGGGCCGGGAGTCTCAGACCCGGAGGTGTCTCGCTGAAATTCCAGGGAAAGCCGACCGTCTTTATCTTCCCGTATGCCGGATGATCGTAATCAACAATATATCCGTTCTCCACTACCTGGGGGTCCGAAAGCAGGTCAGGCAGCGTCTGAACCTGCGTGCATATAAGCTTGTGTTCTTTGAGTGTACGAAGCCATTCTGCTTGCGTCTTCATCGCGAATATTTCGTCGAGCCTCTTTATCAACTCCCGGGAATTTTCGTTCTTGCTTCTTACTTCGATATCACGGAACCTTGGATCGTTTTCAAGTTCTTCGATACCGAGTGCCTTACAGAAGGCAGACCAGTACCTGTCTGCCGCCAGCATGGCCAGGGCGACCCATTTATCGTCACTGCACCTGTAGTAATTCCACAGAGGATTTCCCATATTAGTCCGGGTACGCCTCGGCATTATCATACCCGATTGAGCCATACTGTTCACCGGCAGTCTTTCCAGCCCGGCGACCATACTTCCCAGGAGTGACGTATCTACCATCTGACCTTTACCAGTTCTCTCCCGGGCAAATAACGCAGCCAGGATTGCCTGAACGAGCATGATCCCGGCAGTGGTATCGGCAAATCCGGAGATGAATATTGCCGGCGGATCATCAGGTCCGCCGGTCTGATATGCCATTCCCGAACGGGCAATGGCAGCGAAATCCATTGCCTGGTCTTCACTATCGGCGCCTTTCAGTCCCCACGGACTGGCATAGGCATAAATAATTCGTTCATTGTATTTCTTTACCGTTTCGTAATCGACTCCAAGCTGACCGGCGACGTTTTTCCTCCAGTTATTCAACATCACATCGGAGGTCCCGACTAATTTATAAAAGATTTCTCTGCCGATTTCTTTTTTAAGGTCGACCGTCATACCGCGTTTGTTGCGATTCCAGGCTTCGAAGTGACTGCCGCCTGTCCGGATGCGGCTTGCCGCACCGGCTAAAATCTCAATTCCCCGTCCCATCTCGCCCGTGGCCGGAGGTTCTACTTTAATAACATCAGCACCAAGGTCTCCAAGCAGCGCTCCGGCAGTAGGTCCCAACTGGACAACCCCGCAGTCAATTACCCTTATTCCATCCAAAGGTCCGGACATAACGCACCTCCATCATAGATATAATTTTGGTTATTGAGTGTAGATTAGTGGGGAAAGAATGTCAAACACATGGAATGCTTGATAGCTATAGCCAGCGGGAAAATGTAAGTATTTTTACCGATTTATTCACTTCTGAAAATTTGACTAGCAGCACACGTGATGCTATATTTGGCTACATGGACGAAATTAAAAACGAAAAGCTACTTAAGGAACGGGAAGACTATAAAGTTTTCAATCGAAACGGCAGTAATGATTACTGGGCATACACCATATGCGGCGGATGCTATTGTGTGTGTGGAGCAAAGGTTAGGGTAGTAGACGGACAACCGGTAGCCATTGAAGGAATGCCTGAAAGCGATCTGGGCGGTCAGGGTGGTCTCTGCGGAAAAGGTGTGGCTACTATCATGGACTATCATGATCCTAATCGGATAAATTATCCGGTCAAGAGAACGAATCCTAAAAAAGGAATCGGTGAAGATCCCGGCTGGCAGAGAATATCCTGGGATGAAGCTCTTGACACAATTGCGGAAAAACTTAGAAAAATAAGGGAAACAGACCCCAGACAGCTTATCTGGGGATTCACGCCGAGCCCCGGGACCACGTTTAAGGCTACTGTGCTAGTTTCACCATTCTTCGTTTCTTTCGGCACGCTTAACCGGGCGGCCGGTGGAGTCGGTACCGCCTGCGGAGCAGTCGCTCATCATATAGGAGCCCTGGTACATGCAGCCTGGGATATACTCCCCGATTATAAATATTGTAATTATGTCCTTAGATGCGGAGGAAATGAAAGTGTTGCTGGTGGCCGTTCCCTGGCTACCGCAATCCGGCTGGCAGCAGAAGCCAGAGAACGCGGCATGAAAATGGTCGTTATGGACCCGGTCGGATATATCTCAGGGAGTAAAGCAGAGGAATGGATACCGATCCTACCCGGCACTGACCTGGCTGTCTTCCTGGCTATGGCAAACCTTATCGTCAACGAGATAGGAATTTATGATGTTGAATTCATCCGGTCGAGAACAAACGGACCTTACCTTGCCGGATCCGATAGAAAATTTATCAGGGATAAAGAGACCGGACATCCGTTAATCTGGGATGAAGAGGATGGAAAAGCCAAACCCTACGATGATCCAACCCTCACTCATCCGTCTCTCGAAGGCGAATACACCGTTGATGGAGTAGAATGCCGACCCGCATTCAGTTTACTGAAAGAACATCTTAAACAGTATAAGCCCGGATGGGCCGCCGAAATCAGCACCGTCCCTGAAGAGACGATAAGAAGACTGGCCAAAGAACTGGTTCAAGAAGCAAGGATAGGCAGTACTATAGAGATAAACGGTCAGGAAGTACCATACCGACCGGCTTGCCTTGTCGGATACAAAGGTCTGAATACCCATACAAACGGTCTCCACCAGTACGCAGCTATGACCCTGATAAACTCGTTGCTGGGGAACCAGGATGTGTGTGGTGGAATAGTGGGTTCGGGGACAGTGAGAGGTTTCGGACATCCCGAAACAGGTCGCCCCAGTTTCCAGCCGTATGCAGGATACGATGGAATGCTGACACCGGGCGTCTGGTTCTCCAAAGCCCCATGGCCGCCACCGGAGTCGTCTGGCCCAGGTCTTGTAAACTTTACGGATGTATTCCCCCACGCCGGAAGAAATCCTTATCCGTACTGTGAAGACTGGGACGAGATATGGAGTAATGCAGGAAGACCGTACGAACCCCAGGCACTGGGACTTTATGGCGCTAACACTGTTATGAGTGCCGGCAGTCCAAGACCTGCCGAAGCATTTCTTAAAAAGGTGCCTTTCATTTTCTCAATAAATACAGTCCATAATGAAACGACCGAAGGATTTGCTGATATTGTATTACCTGAGTGCCACTTCCTCGAAAACCTTGACCCAAGTTCATCCCAGGGTTACTTCTTCAACTATCCTATCGGTATGGACAAGTGGAGTTTTCATGTAGGTATGCCGGTCTGCGAACCGAAATATGAGAGACGGTGCACGACGGATATACTCTTCGACCTGGCTGAAAGGGTTGGTATAAGAGAGCAGTACAATAACTTCCTTGAGAACTGGTTTTCGAATAAGCTTATGAAATGGGAACAGACTGATGCTCCGCCTGCAAGTTACGACATTATAAAGCCAGGTGAAAATATCAGGACTTATGAGTTCGTCGACCGGTCATTGAAGTTCTATTTCGGCGAAGAGCGTGGACTGGAATGGTTCATGGAAAACGGTGTCATGACGTGGGACAAGAAACCGGAAGAATGTTACTGGAGATACCATGTCGATGCCCGAATTCCGGTATATTATGAGATTCATGAGCATGACCGTGAAAAAGTGAAGGAAAGAGCGGAGAAGATCGGTTTGCATATGGAATGGGAACAGTATACAGCACTGCTCAGTTATTTCACGGCGAAATTTTACACCGATGTAGACCCTGACTCCGAATATAATCTTGTCGGTGTTTCAACCCGGGATGTACTGCACACTCAGCGCTTTTCGGCGGAAAATCCGTATGTAGATGAAATGAGTCAGATCAATCCTTATACCTATAATATTGTCATGCATGAAGAAGCAGGTAAAGAAAGAGGTATTTCTGACGGCGATATGGTATGCCTGGAAAATTTCCGCGGCGACAAGGTAACGGGACGCGTGAAACTTTCGAGACTCGTTCATCGCCAGGCAGTGGCGGTGGTAGGACTTGGCGGCTGGGCAAAAGGCCGCCCTGTCGCCTTCGGTAAAGGCGCGAACTTCAACGAGTTGCTTGTCGCCGATCATAAACATATCGACCCGTTATGTGGTGCCTTCGAAATATGTGTAAAATTAAAAGCGTATAAGGTGGATTCTGAATAATGAGATACGGCATGGTCATCAATCTGCATAAGTGTGTCGGATGTTATAGCTGCGTTATTAAGTGTAAGCAGGAACATTTCCTGCCCCCGGATATGACCTGGGCGAAACTAATGATCGCTGAAACGGGTACTTATCCGGACGTGATTAAACACGCCTATCCTGTGCTATGCAACCATTGCCAGGAGCCTGCCTGCCTGGAATCCTGCCCGACCGGCGCCACACAACAACGTGAAGACGGTATAGTCTGGATAGACCAGGATAAATGCACCGGTTGCAAGAATTGCGTGGATGCCTGCCCTTACCAGATACGGACATTCTACTCAGATCGACGGGATTACTTCCGTAACCAGGGACCGACCGAGTACGAAAAACTGGCCGAAAAATTATACCCTTTGAAAAATGATATAGTGATAAAATGTGATTTCTGTAAGGACAGAATTGATGAGGGTATTAAAAATGGGCTGAAGCCGGGTGTAGACCGTGATGCAACACCGGCCTGCGTTAATATCTGCCCGGCCAAGGCAAGATATTTCGGTGACCTGGACGACCCTGAAAGCGAAGTATCAAAGCTGATTAAAGAAAAAGATGCGGTGCAACTGCACCCTGGATTCGGCACTGAACCGTCAGTATATTATATATATTCGGATGTTATGCCGGAAAACAGGCTAATCTCTATGCCTTCTTATCCGGGTTCCGCCAGGTATTCCATGTCCCTGTTCCTGATGACAGCCAAACAGGCACACGAGGATGAGAATGACGGAGCCGGTAAAACTGAAGACTCAGTTACAGTAGAAACTACAGAAAACTAAACCTCATGCTTGTTATTTCAGGCTCATGCGTCTTGATGAGCGTATTTACTCCAGTTCCCGGTGATACTACCCTCGAAGTTAAATGATGCACCGTCAGCGAGTTTGTTTGCCGCTTCATAGGTTATCTGTCGGCAACTATCGATATCTTTCTTCAGATCGGCAAGATATTCTTCGTTATGCTGCTTAACATCATCAGGTATGCCGGACTCCAGTCGAGTTATGAAATCGTCTTCTGAATCTTTATATAACCTTTCACCTGCTCCAAGCATCTGGGATGCTATCATCACCTCAGCTATCTGCATGGAGCGAAACAGTGGTGCCCAGCCTTCATCCGGTTTACCGATTATGTTATCGGTGTTGACCCTGACATTATCAAAAATAACCTCACACTGATTATCGCCGGATATAGTGGTGAGCCGGGTGATATTCAGACCGGGACTGTGTGCGTCGATAAGAAACAGTGTAATCCCGTCTTCGGGATTGTTGCCCGAGTTCGTCCTCGCAGGAACGAGAAAGTAATCGGCAACGCCGGCATTATGGACGAATAATCTAACACCGCTGAGTAGATAATCCTCACCATCAACAGTAGCCGAAATGGTCACTTCATCTGGCCTTAACTCCGTTCCTTCCAGTCCCGGATCGGAAGCACTGAGAGTCGCAGCAATTATCGCTTCACCTTCTATTAGCTTCGGCAATATATCGGATTTCTGACTTTCACTGCCAACTTCAAGAATTGTTAACCCACCGAGAACTATTGTGGAAGTATAAGGGCTGGCAAACTCAGCCCTGCCGAATTCTTCATAAAGAACGGCAAGATCAACCAGGTTCATTTCACTGCCGCCGTACTGTTCCGGGAAGACCAGTCCCAGCCATCCCAGTTCGGTTATCTTGTTCCACAAGTCTGGTGAATATCCCAGTCTACCGGCTTCCACTTCGGCAATGATATCATCGGTGCATTCCTTTTCGAGGAAATCACGGGCTGATGCTCTCAGCATCTCCTGCTCTTCAGTGAAATTTACGTCCATATCACACTCCATATAATTGGTGTTTTACAAATTAATAATTATACAGGGCAGACATCGACACATCAAATAGCGT
>CAZBQL010000019.1:0-40889 GCA_964493985.1 uncultured Dehalococcoidales bacterium | reverse complement strand
CGGAATAATAATAACAGTAATTACCGCAACTAAGGACTAGTTTTCTTTGACTTACGGTGGCGGTTGTATCAACTCAAAGATAACACCGCCGGTTTTGTCGGAATCCAGATAAGCAAAACCACTCCCGTCAGGACGGGAAAAACCTTGTGTTACCTGGAAACCTGCCTGTTCGGCATTGCTCACACTTTCACCGAGTGATTCTACCTGGAATCCGATATGGTGAAGTCCCTCACCATGTTCTTTAAGAAAGTCCTCGTGTATCGTTTTCCCATCGAAGAGTTCGACTAATTCTATCTCGATATTGCCAAGGCGAAAAAAGGCCCGTTTACCTCTGTATCCGGCAGGCTGGCCGTAGTAGGTTGCATCTGAATAATCCACGTGCTTGATTTCGTAGGGCCCGAAACCGAACATTTCGGTATAGTACTTGACCGTTTCGTCGATATTTTCAACGACTATCCCGATCTGACAGAAAGCTGACGGGTTGAGAATCCTCTTTTCAGGCACGGATTGTTGCTGACTCATGGTTTTTCTCCTTTAAACAGTGAGTTTTTACTCTGGATTCCATGTCATTCCGGGTCTGACCTTATATCCATTTCGAATGCATCGACGATTCGGTCGATAGTATCATACTCAGGATACCATCCCCATTCATTCCTGGCATAAGTATCATCGAATCTCCTAAGAGTTCTGAAATCATTGCCGATTTCCTCAAGTGATACATCCGGTTTATAAATGACCTTTGAATCCTTATATCGTTTGTTGAGTGTCCTTTCCAGTTCAGCGGCAGTGACAAAATCAGGAATACCGGCTACGTTATAGTTCATCATCCTGATATTATCTCGCGGTGCCTGGAGGACCATATATGCCGCCCTCGCGGCGTCTTTCACGTATATCATGGATATAGCTGTCTCAGGATGGGCGAAAACGCATTCGTTGACCTTGCCGTTAATGGCATCTTCTATCATTGCCGGAGCCCAGTGACCCTGCGTTCGTACCCCCGGTCCGATCATCTGTGCGTATCGAACCGACCTGAAATCCAGTCCGAATTTCCTGCTGTAATAACGCCCCAGGCCTTCGCAGTAAAGTTTACCGCAGCCGTAGAACGTAATTGGTCTCTGAATGCTGATGTCGGTGAGTACTTCGTCAAGCAGAAGTCCGAAGGTGCCGAAGGTGCTGGTAAACATTATCTTTTCAATATTGAAGATACGTGCCGCTTCAAGGATGTTGTAGGTTCCGATTACATTTGTTTGAAACGAACCCCACGGATTCAGGTCGGAAGCGTTGGTCAGCATCGATCCCAGGTGGTAAATTTCTGTTACACCATTTTCTTTTACAGCGTTCATTACCTGCGAATAGTTGCTCAGGTCTCCCTGTATAATCTTACATTCATCAGCGATATCAGAAATGCGAGACTTGTTGATTGCTATGTCAAACAGCACTACCGTTTCTCCCCGCTCGACTAATAAGTGTGCCAACTCCGAGCCGACATACCCGGTACCTCCCGTTATCAACTTTGTCATTTCGGCTTACTCCTTTTTGTTTCTGTACAGGGCTTTCAACCGGCGGATCAGGTCCCTGTCCCGTTTCTCCACTTCATTTTCATACTGGTCAGGGTCCATAAACCACGGTCTGCCTTCGGCATAGCGACTTCTTGTTTTAGATACAAGTTCAGCAGACAACCCCCAGCTTTCATTGGCTTCTTTTTCCGCGTAATTTTCAAGGACATCCTTTGGCCACCTCCACATACCGGCAATATCAAAATGCTTCATCGATCCTTCGAAAGGCATTCGAAATCCGCAGGTGGTAACTATACCCAGCTCGATATCCTCAGCGGACGCAACCCCTTCCGCCCACAGAATATTCGCTTCATGGCGCATGGCGTCCTGCAGCCTGTTTATCACGTGCCCCGTCCTTTCCTTTCTCAATCTTATTGGAATTTTCCCTGTTTTCTCCATGAGACGGCAGGCGAGATCGTACGTTTCCGGTGAAGTTCCCGGCCCTCCGCACACTTCCACGCCCGGGACGATATGCGGAGGAGCGAAATAATGGGTGATGACTATTTTATCCTGCCTTTTTACATCGGAAGCAAAATCACTCAGGATGAGCCAGGAAGTGTTGCTTGCCAGTATAGTTTCAGGAGGGCAATTGCTATCCAGCCTGTTAAATAACTGTCGTTTATCTTCTGACCTTTCAACTATCGCCTCGGTGATGAAATCGCTTTTTCGAGACAATTCCTCCAGGTCAACTGTCACCGAGATATTTCCAGCAGCTTTTTCAGCTTCTGCCTTTTCTATGAGTTTTTCTTCGACAAATAACCAGAGCGCTTTTTGTACATTCTTTAGAGCATTATTTAAAATATCATCATTGATATCACAGAGGATTACCGGATAACCGGCGAGTGCGAAATTCAAGGCTATCCCGTGTCCCATAGTCCCGGCGCCTACCACCCCAACATTTTTTATATCCTCTATCTCCATGTGTATTACTCCTTATTGGTTTCACATGACTGTCATAATTATCAATTCTCGAATATCGCTTATAAGAAATCTAAATCTCGATATGATATAACTATATATTACCCCATTGATTGACAACAAATTATTCCGGCACCAGACTTTTTGACTAAGATTGCAGGAGGTGGACAATGAAAACTCCGGAGAAACTCTTTCAGCCGCTCAAGATAGGTAACATGGAATTGAATAACAGGATAGTGATGGCTCCTCTCGGTATCGGGTTTACCTTTGCTACCGAAGATGGTTCGGTAACCGATAGATTTATCGCCTTTTATGAAGCCAGGGCTAAGGGAGGCGTAGGCTTAATCCAATTGACTGTCGCTGCACTCGGCAGACCGCACGCAACCGGCCTGGTATTTGCTCCGGGAATGCTAAGTATAATAGACGACGAACATATTCCAAGCGCTAAAAAATTCGTGGATTCCATCCACAGGCATGGTACCAAAGTTTCATTCCAGATAACTCACCATGGTTCAGCGACTGCCCGAGCCGTGCAGCAGAGACCTCCTGTCGAATATCCGGAACTGATGAGAGTTGTAACTGCGACCGGGACGACCGATCCTGTGACCGGTTTCCAGACTCACTCGATGACCAGAGAGGAAATCCAGGACGTGACTGAAGCCTTCGGTCAGGCGGCAAGACGCGGGAAACTTGCCGGATTCGACGCCGTGCGTATCCAGGGCTGCCACGCTTACCTGATACGCCAGTTTCTTTCGCCGCGGACGAATAAACGAACGGACGAGTACGGGGGAAACGTTGAAAACAGGACCAGATTCGCCTGTGAGATCGTAAAAAGAGTAAGGAAAGAAGTTGGCGATGGATTTCCGATAATATTCAGGATGAACGGGGACGAACATCTCGAAGGCGGAATCACCATGCAAGAAGCGGTAGAGCATGCAAAGCTGTTTGTCGAAGCTGGTGTGGATATCCTGGATGTTTCATCCGGGCCGCCGGAAACATCCCACTGGCAGTACCCGATAATGTTCCAGGAATCGGGATGCCTGGTCCCTTCGGCAGCGGCGATAAAAAAGGCAGTGAATGTTCCGGTCATGGCAGTAGGGAAAATTGATGTGGAACATGGAGAACGTATTTTACGGGAAGGTTCGGCGGATCTTATTCAAATGGGCAGACCGTTAATGGCTGATCCTGACCTGGCAAACAAGGCTAAAGAGGGAAGAATGGAAGATATTCGTCCCTGCATTTTCTGTGGACACTGCCAGGCGGGAGGGCCTGGAGGAGGTTATGCTAACTGCTCGGTCAATATGGCGATGGGCAAAGAACTGGAATACAGGATTGAACCGGCTGAGAAGAAAAAGAAAGTGATGGTCATCGGTGGGGGTCCAGCCGGTATGGAAGCCGCCCGGACGCTGGCTGAAAGAGGTCATGAGACATCTCTTTATGAAAAGAGCGCTAAGCTGGGCGGTCAATGGAAAATAGTCGCAAATCACCTGCCGGAAGAAAAAAGCCTGATCGATTACCTTTCCCACGGCTTGAAGAAAGCCGGAGTCAATGTGTTTCTGAACCAGGAAGTCACGAAAGAGATAGTAAGTAAGAAGAAACCGGATGCTGTAGTTGTAGCGACGGGTTCTATTCCGACGGGTCTCGATATTCCGGGTATTGAGGGGAAAAATGTAGTGCAGGCAACTGACGTATTGATGGGCGAAGTTGAGACGGGGCAGGACGTGGTCGTGATCGGCGGCAGGATAGTCGGTCTGAGCGTGGCATTGTACCTGGCGGAGCAGAGCAAGAACGTTTCGGTAATCACCAGGGGTGTTATCGCTCGCGGACTTAACGGGAACATGAAAAAGACGTTGATAGAGTTCCTGGTAAGGGATGGCGTTCGCCTGTATCCCAAAGCGACCCCGGACAGCATCACTGAAAATGGCGTCAACATCTGGTGGACGATAAGTGAAGAACCCATACGTGATAATGTGTTCCTGTTCCTTAAAGCTGATACTATCGTACTGGCGGTAGGAGCGGAAAACAATGATCAGCTTATCATTGAGTTAGAGGGTGTTGTGCCGGAAATTTATCCGGTTGGCGACTGCGCCGGAAAGAGGAGTGTCTTCGCCGCGATACGCGGTGGTTCGGAAGTTGGAAGGACTATCTAAAAATACTAATATCTAAGAAACCTCTGAAAAAAGTTCCCTCTCCCTTCAAGGGAGAGGGATATCCTGATTAATATCCTGTGATGTCAATCAGAGGTTTCTTAAAAAAACTTGATAAACAGTCATTCTGTTCCGGGGATAATTATAAGTACTTCTTCATATCCTCCGCTATTCTGCCAAGTCCAAGTTCCTCCAGTTTTTCAGCGGTGGGGATACCGTTCGGTGACCAGTCTCTCATCTCATAGTACTCGTCAAGGAACTTATCAAGGTTTCTAACCACCTGGCCTTCGCCTTCTTCAACTCCGGTGTGCGTTACCGGTTCCGTCTGGACACGTTGGGGCAGGGTATCATGACGGCGGTCGAAACCTTCGCGCACGTTAAAGGCACGGTCCATATTCACGATTCTCTCGCCGACCGTATTTACATAGTCCCAGCTTCCGAATTCTTCTATGCCGGTAGCTGCAGCCAGCATTTCAGGAAACAGTTCCTGTATCCAGCCGCCGTGATTTTCGGAAAAAGCGCAGAGTATACCCACTTCCCTGAGAGCCGTTCGATTCTGGTTATAGATGACTATATCCGCCTTGTCTTCTTCTGAAAAACGATCGACCGCTCTCGGTACCGGAACGCCCATTTCCTGGAATGCAAGTGAACCGTTTCCGTGACTACCGCCGATGCTGGAAGTTGCGTATCCAAATCCGGTAGCCTTGAGCCCTCTCGGTTCGTATGCCGGCAGTTCCAGCCCTTTTACCTGCATGGCATAGTATTCAGAACCTTTACCGATACGCTGAGCCGCTCTCACTGTCCCATCTGCCAGGATATCTCCGAAACCTTCTCTTTTCGCTATCTTTTTAATCAGTGAAATCATTGCGCCGTGATTGCCGTAGGTCAGGTCCAGACCATCGGTATCAGCCTTAGTGAGAATTCCCTTCTCATATAATTCGAAAGCGAATCCGATACAGCTTCCAGTGCTTATAGTATCCATTCCGAGTTCATCACAGAGTTCATCAGCGGCTATTGCCGCTTCCTTGTTGTTACTGTCTATCGTACCTGTGAAAGCCCAGACGCTCTCATATTCCGGCCCTTCGCTGTGGGCACCTTTGTACAGCCCATCCTTAACGGTATGTACCTGACCGCACCGGGCACCGCAGCTATAGCAGCCTGCATTACCCACTTTCAACTCTTTGAATTTTTCACCGGATAGTTCTTCGAATCCATCCATTCTTCCCCGGCGGAAATTACGGACAGGATAAACCCCCAGGGCATTCCTGGATATTGCTCCTCCGGTGGTTCCTCCCTGTCTGAATCCCTGGAATCCCCTTGCCGACCTGAGAATCTCAATTTGCCTGTTTATCAGTGTTTTCATTTTTTCGGGATCGTAAATGTTTATATTCCTGGCAGCGTTAATGGCTATCGCTTTCAGGTTTTTGGATGCCATAACGGTCCCGGTCCCACAGCGGCTGGCCGTTCGCCTTCCTGAAACAATCGCTGCATACCTGACCAGGTTTTCCGCTGCCGGACCGACGCAGGCTGTCCGCGTGTTTTTACCGTGATACGTAGATATCCAGTCCTGTGCCTTTTGAGAAGTCAGTCCCCAGATTTCCCCGGCGTCTTCAATACTCACTCGTTCCGGGGTGACGTATATATAGACCGGTCTTTCCGATTTTCCCTCGACGATTACCAGGTCATATCCGGCGAATTTCAGCCAGGCGCCAAAGTCCGCCCCTCCTGATGAACGGGCATAGCATCCAGTCAATGGACTTTTTGTGATTGAAAGCCAGCGGGAAGCACTCTGTACGGTGGTACCGGCAAGGACTCCGTTGCACAGGATCAGTTTATTATCTTCTCCCAATGGGTCCGTACCGGGTGCAAGTTCATCATAGAGATATTTTATCGCAAGACCTCTGCCACCGATAAAAGTCATAATATCCTGCGAAGGAATATCTTCATTAACCACGTCTTCTGTAGAAAGATTAACTCTGAGTAATTTGCCTGTTAAGCCTTTCATTTTTTCCTCCCGATATCAGGCTATATCATGGAATTTCCGCCATTGACACCTATCGTCTGCCCGACAATGTCACCGGCAAGATCCGAGACCAGGAATGTCACCATATTAGCCACGTCCTGGGGTTCGGTTAACCTTTTCAGTGGAATACCCAGCCTGACGCTTTCCACCATTTCCGGGCTCCGCAATTCACCGTCCGGTCCCCGAAGAAAGTTTGTGGTAGACAGACCGGGACAAACGCAGTTCACGTTAATTCCCTTATCCGCCACTTCAGCGGCAATCGACTTTGTAAATGTGATAACCGCACCTTTACAGGAAGCATAGACCGAGTTATTAGGACTGCCTGTTCTCCCGAGGCCAGAGGCGATGTTCACTATTTTACCGTATTTTCTTTCCAGCATTCCGGGAAGCACAGCCTTGGTACAGTTCATTACCCCCATGAATAGAAGGTTTATCGTCTTTTCCCAGTCTTCCTCTTTTGTCAGATGGATAGGTCCACCGGCACCACCCGCCCCGGCATTGTTAATAAGGATATCGATTCTCCCAAACTCATCCAACGCCATCTTTATCATTTCTTTCACCTGGCTGCTGTTACCGACATCGGCTTTGGCCGCTATCGCTCTTCTCCCCAAGTCCCTGATTTCACCCGCTGTCTGTTCTGCAGCGTCCAGGTTAATATCATTGACAATAATATTACAACCTTCTCTGGCCATCGTTATGGCGGTTGCATGGCCGAATCCTATCTGACTTCCCGAACCTGTTATCAGTGCCACTTTATCTGATAAGTTCAAGTCCATTTGAGCCTCCTTTTAATAAGTGATATCTCAAAATTTATCGAAAGCAATGAGCCTAGACTCCCTGACCGCCGGTCACATTAAGGCATATACCGGTTACCATAGATGCATCCTCCGAAGCCAGGTAAAGTGCTGCACGGGCAATATCTTCCGGTTTGGACAGTCTTCCCAGAGGATGAGGTGCGTCGGACACGTGTTCCCATAACTCCGAATTGAACAGCATAGGTGTCTCCGTTAAAGCAGGACAGATACAATTCACCCTGATCTTATATTGAGCCAGCTCACCGGCAAGCGCCATGGTTAATGTAATAGCGGCGCCCTTGGAACTTGCGTAAGCGGACTGCATCGAGCCTGGCCTGTGACCGGTCATGGATGCGGTATTTATGATAACTCCACCTCCGGCTCTTTTCATCACGGGAACCACGTATTTAGTCCCGTGAAAAATACCTTTAACGTTCACTGAGTAAATTCGGTCCCAGGTAGATTCGTCTATTTCCTCGATCGGAGTCATTTTCATAAAGATGCCGGCATTGTTAACAAGTATATCGATCTTTGAAAATTTATCCATCGCTGCATCGATAAGATTTTTTACTTCGGTGGATTCCGAAACATCGGCATGGACAAAGATGGCATTGCCATTAGCAGAATTAATTTCATTTACCGTTTCTTTACCACCTGTATCATCGATATCTGCTGCCACCACTCCGGCCCCTTCCTCAGCAAACAGTGTTGCCATGGCTTTCCCCATTCCGGAAGCGGCTCCGGTAATTATCGCTACCCTGTCCGTAAGTTTCATTTCACTACCTTCTTTCTTGAAAGCGTTATCTTAACCAGAGTCGCTCTTACCAGATCGATAAGCCCCCGTCGTGAACTAGTATTTGCCCTGTCATGAAACTGGAGCTATCACCAGCGAGGTAGAGAAGCAGCGTTTTAAGTTCCCTTGGTTCAGCAGTACGTCGCAGGGGAGTCCGTGCTATTGACAGAGGTAATTCATTGATTAGAGGAGTGACTGGAGGTGGAGGTTGTTGGGATTTTCCGGGTCTTTCGCCGATACGCGTTCCATGGTGAAATCCCGGGGCGATAGCGTTCACCCGGATCCCGTATTGAGCGTATTCAGATGCAGCTTCTTTTGTCAGTCCTACGATAGCGAATTTAGAAGCGACATACGGCGGCACTGATAGCATGGCTGGTTCGGTTACGTGGACACCGAGTACCGAAGTAATGTTGATTATAACACCCGAATTCTGTTGCTTCATTATCGGAAGGCATTCTTTCAGGCAGTAGAACGTACCGTTTAAATTGGTATCTATAACTGCATGCCAGTCTTCAAGTTCAACCTCACCAATCGGTCTCGAAACCGTAGAGATACCGGCATTGTTGACCAATATATCTATCTTTCCCAAGGTATCCACTACCTGCCTGAATACTCTTTGTACATCTTCATACCGGGAAATATCGGCTTCGATGGGCAGTGTGTCATGACCGTATCTTTTGATGATCTTACAGGTTTCCTCGGCACGGTCTTTATAATAGTCCGGGCAGACAACATCAGCCCCGTATTCAGCCAGGACATCACAAAATTCCCGTCCCAGACCACTACCCCCACCGGTCACAATTGCGACTTTACCGCTAAGGTCGAATAAGCTGCGTGGTCTACTATGCATTTTCCCCTCCAGCTAGAGCAGTGTTTATATTCCGATTGAGTTTATAAGGTTATTTGGGCGTACCCAAACGGGTACGCCCGGTATTTGTTTATGAGTTAATTCAGACAACTATGGTTATAACCACGTTTCCTCGTTACCGGCCCTTGCCATGGCGCGAACGTTTTCAATTGCGGATTGATCGGGAGTACAGCAGCCCGCACTTAACATGAACCCTCCGCCTTCTTTACCTATCTCATCGATCAGCTTTTTACAGTAAGAAAATACCTCATCAGGTGTACCCAGTGTCAGCAACGGCGCCGGTACGTCACCCTGGATAGCCATATGGTCTTTCAGAATCTCTCGTGCTTTCCAGATATCGGTGGCGCCATCGAGCTGCAACAGGCACCTTTTCGCCGGGAATTCCTTAAAATAGGGCAGGAACCTTGTCCAGTCGCAATCGCAGTGGAATATAATATCGGCACCTGCATCTGCCATTGCCCAGACATAGTCCAGCCAGGTCGGTAGAACGAACTGTTCGAAATGCTTGGTACTGATGAACGTTCCCGACGAACGTGAAGCAGCCGTACCTATTCTTTTGCCAGGTGATGCCTCAAGTTCCTTTAGGGACTGCTCGATTATCTCGGGCATGGCTGTTTCTATAGCTGCCTTTATCTTGTCGGGCATTCGCCTGACATCCATCGGAAATTTAGAGACCGAGCGGTTGATGGAGAAGATATCGAAGGGAGGGATAGAACCCATTCCTCCCATAAGATTTGCCACACCACGTTTTTCCCATTTTTCAGTCTCTCTCTTTATCCTCTGTTCCTGCTGCTCTGTGGCTGCCCGTTTCTGATCTTCAGACATTTCCGGCATCGGAGGTTTACCCTGGTTCCTTCTTTCTGAAAGGACTTTCAAGAAAGCAAAATAACCGTTATCGATGATATAGTCATAATCTTCCGGTTTCATTACCTCTTCTTCGATAAATTGCATCGTGGTGTTATTGGTAAAATCGCGTCCGGGGAGACCGCAAGACATCGCCAGTCCGGACATTCCGGGATCATCAGAACCGGGGCCCCTGCCAAGCATAGGCCGACCGACATCCCAGCCTCCCAGTTCGACAAATGTCTTCTCATAAGCAGCATCAGCTTTCCCCTGGTCTTCCATAAACTCCTGCTGGGTAATTCCGGCGTATTTCGCCGCAAACTGCATAATGGCGGGGTAAAATAATATTTTATCGGTCTCCTCGAACCTTATCGTCTTCCTGAGCCGTTCTTCGTTGGTCATTGTCCCTTTGTTCGTCATCTTAACTCACCTCCGAAAAAGTCTTGACCAGGTTAACCGCTTCCATGGCATCACGTCCCCATCCGTCTGCGCCTACTTTTTCGCAGACCATATCGTTCGTCATCCCGCCGCCTATCATGGTTTTGACCTTGAGACCGGCGGCTTTCAAGGCCTTAATCGTCTCTTCCATACTGCTGAATGCAATAGTTAATAGCCCGGACATCCCAACTATCTTTGCATCCGTTTCTTTTACCTTGTTTACAAATTCCTCCGGTGGTACGTTAATTCCAAGATCATATACTTCATAGCCGCTGCAGCGAAGCATCGCTATGACGATATCCTTGCCGATGTCATGGATATCATCTTTCACTGTGCCGATAACTACCTTGGTCCTGGGACCTTCATTATCAGTGGCAGACAGGAGTGGCGTTACTTTTTCCATGACGCTTTGAAACAAGTCAGCCGAGCAGATCAGTTCGCTGACAAAATATTCCTGTTCACTAAACCGTTTTCCGACTATTTCCATCCCGTTCCGACACGCTTCCACGACAGCAAGAGGATCAGCCCCCGCCGACAACGCCTCTTCTACGGTTACGAGAAGATCGTCTTCCTCAAGGTCTCCCAATAGTGTTGTGATCCGGTTAAGATCATCCGCCATATGTATCCTCCTCAGTTTTTATACAGGTTGATTGATTATTAAAATACACAATGCATCAAGATTACAAGTCTTCACTATTTAGCCATATATTTTGTCAAAGTATCTACGATATATTCGAGAACGCTTTTATCTTCGATAGTCGATGGGACCTGGTATTTTTTACCATCGGCGATGCTTCTCATGATCCCTCTAAGCACTTTCCCTGATCTGGTTTTAGGAAGAGCCTTTACTATAAGAACTTGTTTTAACGAAGCGATGGCGCCGATTTTCTCTCTTATCATCATGCTCAGGTTATTTTCAATGATTTCATGCTTAACATTGACACCGGATTTTAATACCACGAGGCCAAGAGGCATTTGTCCCTTTACTTCATCTTCTACACCGATTACTGCGCATTCAGCCACGTCGGGGTGATTGGCAATAACAGCCTCCATAGCGCCGGTGGAAAGCCGGTGCCCGGCTACGTTGATAACATCATCCACTCTACCCATTACGTAGATATAGCCATCTTCGTCGATATATCCACCATCGCCGGTATTGTAATAACCGGGAAACGTTTCCAGGTAAGACTCTTTAAACTTTTCATCGTCCTGCCACAAGGTTACCAGTGTTCCTGGCGGCAGAGGTAATTTGACGGCAATATTCCCTTCCTTTCGCGGGTCTACAACTGAACCGTGTTCATTCAGAATTTCTATCGCGTAACCCGGAACACTTTTCGTGGGAGAGCCTGCTTTTATAGGCAAAAGCTCTATGCCCGGAAAATTAGAGGCTATTGGCCAACCGGTCTCCGTCTGCCACCAGTTATCGATAACCGGTATGCCCATAAGTTCGCTTATCCAGTGGTAGGTATTCGGGTCAAGTCTTTCACCTGCCAGGAACAGGTATTTCAGGCAGGATATATCATGTAATTTCAGGTAATCACCGGCGGCGTCTTCCCGCTTGATTGCTCTGATGGCGGTAGGTGCGGTAAAAAATACCTTCACCCTGTGCTGGGATACCACGCGCCAGAACGATCCGGGGTCCGGTGTGCCAACCGGCTTGCCTTCATAGAGTACAGTCGTACACCCATACAGAAGTGGCCCGTAGACTATATACGAATGCCCTACAACCCATCCTATGTCAGACGCAGCCCAGAATACATCCCCGGGGTCCAGTCCGTAAATATACTTCATACTCCATTTCAGGACTACGGCATGACCACCGTTGTCCCTGACGACACCCTTAGGTTTTCCTGTAGTTCCGGAAGTATACAGTATATAAAGAGGGTCAGTTGATTTCACCGGAGTACAGCCGACAGGCTTGGCAACCTTCATTACCTCATCCCAGTCATAATCACGGTCAGGCACCAGATCAACTTTAAGCGCGTCTCTCTGGAAGATTATGCAGGTATCAGGTTTATGGTGAGATGATTCGATGGCTCGGCTAAGGAATGTATGGTACCCTATGATTTTCTTTCCTTCTATTCCGCACGAGGCTGAGATGATCATCCTGGGTTGTGCATCATCTATCCTGACAGCCAGTTCATCGGGAGCAAATCCTCCGAACACTACCGAATGAATAGCTCCGATCCTGGCGCAGGCGAGCATGGCAATCGCGGCTTCGGGGATCATGGGCATGTAGATGATTATCCTGTCGCCCTTAACTATCCCTTTTTCAGAAAGAGCACCTGCCAGCTTTGATACCTGTTCCAGGAGTTCTCCGTAGGTGATTTCTCTCACGGTTCCGGTTACCGGACTGTCATAGATAACAGCCGTTTTGTCCGCATAGCCATTTTCCACGTGATAATCGAGAGCGTTGTAGCAGGTGTTCAGTTGCCCACCGGAAAACCAACGATAAAACGGTTTTTTGGCACTGTCAAGGACAATCGAGTACTTTTTATACCATATGATTTCTTCGGCAGCTTTTCCCCAGAATTCTTCCGGATTGGTTATTGATTGTTCGTAGATTTTTCGGTAATTTCCAGGCACTTACAGCCTCACTGTCGGGTTATTAGTTCCTTGAAAGTTTTTTCCAGCCCGGATATCTGGGAATATTGACAAACCAGAAACAGGATAATATAATCCCTGCATTGATCGTCCTACATAGGATGAATATTATCATAACCACTACGATTTTTGTTGTCAACAGAAGCTGCTAAGACGAAAAAGTGAAGTATTTTGATAAATTATAGATAGTTTACCTGATTTCTCGAATCCCAGGTGTTATTTGTTAGTGAACATGTTTAGGAGGTCATATGGGCTATTATATGGATATAGATACCGGTGGTACTTTTACTGATGGATTTGTCCGCGGGAATGGCAGGAGAGAACTGGTAAAGGTAGACACTACTCCCCATGATCTTACTCTCTGTTTTATGGCATGTATTGAAGAAGCAGCTCGTAAATTCGACTTTGAAGATGCCAGTGACCTGCTTAATCAGATGAACACGCTTCGCCTCTCTACGACTATCGGTACCAATACGTTGATTCAGGCTAATGGCCCCAAGCTGGGACTGTTGGTAACGAAAGGTAAGGGTGAAAATGTCTATGCACCATCCGATGATGTAAATCCGGCGGTAAATTTTCTGATCCCTGCAGATATGGTTATCGGAATCGATGAGGAAATGAGTGAGAACGGTGTATCTATCTGCGAACCTGAGAGCGTAGAGGTACTTGCTGCGGTGAAAAACCTGCTTGAGAGGGGTGCCCGAAGGATTCTGGTAAGTCTGTCACGGTCACCACTCAATCCAGCCCACGAGGAAAAATGCCGGGAACTTGTGCTTGAAGATTACCCGGCCCATTATCTCGGATCGGTCCCGTTACTGCTTTCCTCCGAGGTCAGCACCGAATTGGATGACATGTGCCGGACGAACGCAGCACTGATCGATGCCTATATCCACCAGGATATGACCCATTACCTTTATAAAGCTGATGATGACGTAAGAAACCGTCGGTACAGGTGGCCTTTACTTATCGTTCACGCTACGGGAGGAGCCGCCAGGGTTGCCAAGACCAAAGCGATCGATACGTGTGATTCGGGTCCGGCAGCCGGCCTCTTTGGCGCGGCTTTTCTGGCCAGGCTCTACGGTATTGAAAACGTCATAACAATCGATGTAGGAGGTACCAGTACCGATATCGGTCTTATTGTCCATGGAGAACTATCCTATGCTTCGGACAGAAATATGTACGGCATCCCAGTTAAAGAAAGAGTTATCGAAACCATTTCCTTTGGCGGGGGAGGCAGTTCCGTCGCCTGGATCGATAAAAAAGGTACTCTGAGAGTAGGTCCGGAAAGCGCCGGAGCAATACCCGGACCGGCATGTTACGGCCTTGGCGGCAGTAAACCCGCAGTGACCGATGCCTGGGTTACTCTAGGTTATATAAATCCTGACTATTTTCTTGGCGGTAGAAGAAAGCTGGACAAGGAACAGGCCAGGAAAGTTATCGAAGAACAGATTGCCGGTCCTTTAAAAATTTCGGTAGAAGAAGCGGCGGAAGCGATACTGGCAGAAATGACCAGACAATCTGCAAACTCGGTGAAAGAATTCATCGCAGGAAAAGGTTTAAAAGAAGAAGATATAGTAATGTTTGCGTTCGGTGGAGCTGGCGGTCTTTCCTGTGCCAGTCTTGCTAAAGCGTGCGGAATACCTGCTGTATATTCGTTCCCCTTCGGCGCGCAGTTTTGTGCTTTCGGCTCATCCTGCACAGATGTCCTTCACACATACAGCCGCGTTGAAAACCTGCCACTGGACTCCGGTTCCGCACAAGAAACCATTAAGCAGTTCAACAAATCAACAAAAGCTATGACAAAAGACGCATATTTCGATATGGAAGGTGAAGGTTTTTCGAAAGAGAATGTTTCACTGATGCTTGAGATAACCATTAACACAGGTGATCAGGCTGCACCGGAAGTCATCCGGCGTAATGATATTACCCTTAATGGGGAAAATGACGTGGCAGACCTTGTTGAAGGTTATCGGAAAGATACTGGTAAGGAAAATGCTAATGGACTTGTTATACAGGAGATCAGGCTTCTGGCAAGATCGCACCTGCTCGATCCCGAATTCCAGGAGTATCCTTCAGCAGGAGA
This sequence comes from uncultured Dehalococcoidales bacterium, assembly GCA_964493985.1. Lineage (GTDB taxonomy): Bacteria > Chloroflexota > Dehalococcoidia > Dehalococcoidales > UBA2162 > MGML01. The sequence continues at coordinate 25,822 of CAZBQL010000019.1, read as the reverse complement.
GAATCCTGAAGGTGCATCAAAAGATAACCGGTCGATTTATCAGGAAGGTAAGTTCCGGGATGTACCCGTGTATGACCAGGAACTGCTTAAAAGCGGTAATGTAGTGAATGGCCCGGCTTTCGTCGAAAGTGCCAGTACTACCATCCTGGTACCTTCGGGGAGCCGGTATACTGTAGATAAATACCTTAACGGACTGATGGAAGAGAGGTAATGAATGGGACAGAAAATACAAATAACTGAATACCTGGATATAGATCTCGAAGAAGAAGAATGGTGCTGTAACCGTTGCGGACACGTATTGGTATCAGCCCGTGAGAATTATAAGAAAGGATGCCTCGTCTATGACCGCGATCCCAGCACTATCTTTAATCCGGTAGTTGAGGAAGGCAGCTTTGCTCCTGACCCCGATATATGTCGGATTGTGGAGTTCTACTGTCCCGGCTGTGCGGTCATGATAGAAAACGAAGTACTGCCACCCGGACATCCGATCACCTACGACATTGAACCTGATATCGATAAGCTGAAGAAAAAATACCTGAAAAGCGAAAATACTCAGGGAGGCAGCTAGTATGGCGGAACTTCAATCAACGAAAGAAAAAGCTGAAAGCTCAAAGGTAAGAGCCAGTATCAATGTCGATATTGGAGGAACATTTACCGACTGTCTTATCACATATGGCGACCAGATGGTTTTCGGCAAAGCTCCTACGACCACCTATGACCTGTCAAGGGGATTTATGCAGGCGTTACGGGAAACTGTAGTCTCCCTGGGAATGTCACTTGAAGAGTTGCTGGAATCGACCGAAATGGTCCGTTATTCAACTACGCTGGCCGTAAACAGGCTGATCGAGAGAAAGGGTCCCCGGCTGGGACTGTTTACCACTGAAGGCTGGGAAGATACTCTTCCTGCTGGCAGAGGAGGTTCATGGGGAGACGGTATAGCGATAAGTGAAATGAGACGCCTTCCCAGGATGAAAAAGCCGGAACCAATCGTTCCCCGACATATGATTGTTGGTGTCAAAGAAAGAATCGATTATAAAGGGGACATAGTAAGACCCTTGGATGAGGAGGACGTACTGGAGAAACTCCGGTACCTGGTAAACCAGGGCGCCCAGGGCTTTGTCGTCTGCCTGATAAACAGCTATACCAATCCAATCCATGAACAACAAATACGCGACCTTATCAAGCGACAGTATCCCGAGTCTTATCTCGGCAGCATGATTGTAGTGATATCTTCGGATGTGTCGCCGAGATGGCGTGAATATCCCAGGATGGTTGCTACCATGCTGTGTGCCTATTTACAACGCTCGATGGCAGATGAGTTGAAAGGAATGAGTGACGAACTCAGGAACTCGGGTTACAAAAGGGCGATGATGATGGTCCACAACAGCGGCGGTATGGCAGAAGTATTTCGTACCACCGCACTTAATACCTTCAATGGTGGGCCTTCCGCCGGTATTATTGGTGCTGCATATATTGGCAAACAGCAGGGGTTTCCGAATGTTATCGCTACCGATATGGGAGGGACCAGCTTTGATGTAGGTTTGGTCGTAAATGGAAACCCGAGCTTTTTCCAGTATCATCCTGTCATCGAAAGATGGGCTGTGGAACTGACCATGCTCGAGTCAAAGTCGATCGGGGCCGGTGGAGGATCCATTGCCAGCGTCGACCGGCTTATGGGAAACAAACTGTCGATAGGACCACGAAGTGCCGGATCGATGCCGGGACCGGCCTGCTATGATCTTGGGGGTACCGAACCGACGGTAACCGATGCCGATGTTGTTCTGGGTTACGTCAATCCTGACTATTTCCACGGCGGCAGGATGAAGCTGGACAAGGAAAAAGCGATAAACGCCATCCGGCGTAGAATCGCCAGACCTCTCCAGGTCGAGGTTGAAGAAGCGGCCTGGCTGATAAAAAAGATAGTCGACGGCAACATGGCCGGTGAGTTATTTAAGGAGACGATTTTAAAGGGTCGAGACCCGAAAGAATTTGTTGTATTTGCTCTTGGCGGGGCAGGTCCGACTCACTGCTGTGGATATACTTTCGAGGCTGGTGTTCCAAAGATTCTAACCTTCCCCGCTTCTCCGGTCTTCTGTGCTCTTGGTTCAGCGGTAATGGATGTTATTCAATATTATGAAGCAACAAAATATATCCTGCTGAAACAGCCTTCAGGTATCGGTGGGGCCGGTACCGGCCAGTATTTTACCGATTATGAATCGTTCAACGAGGTAGTGGAGGGTTTGCAGAAACGCGCTGTCCGAGACCTTGAAGGACAGGGAATTAACCCGGAAATGGCGGTTTTTTCACTTGAACTTGAGATGAGGTACGGCGGGCAGTTGAATATGACGAGAATATCTTCTCCCCGGCTATACATCCATAGTGAAGAGGATGTAAATGCCGTTTATGAGCAGTTTGAGAAAGAGTTCATAGAGGCATATAGTGCCTTATCTGTATTTCCCGAAGGCGGTGTCGATATCTCATCGTTTATCCTTCGGTCGACATTCGTAACACCGACATTTGAAATGCCCAGGTACACTCTGAAAAGTGATAAGGTACCATCCGAAGCTATTAAAGGAAAGCGAGAAGCCTACTGGCAGGCACTGGGTGGATTTGCACCCACGGATACCTATGAACTGAGTCTCTTGGAAGCGGGAAACAGGATAGAAGGGCCTGCGATAATTGAAGCCTCTGATACAAACATCGTTCTTCCTCCAGGGAGAACGTTTACGATAAACGAATATATGAGCGGTATTATCGTATAGAGAAAGGATTTCACTGTGAAGGGAAAAGGAGGAAGCTGTGCGACCAACAAAAGATGAGGTAATGGTATTCACAAAACCCTCTCCGCCTACTGATGAAGAATTAGCCGGTCTTGAAAAACTGCAACCGGGCGATTATGAGATATACAGCGAACGGATTAATATGATCCTTGCCGAATGTAAGGATGTTTTCCAGAGAGTGGGAAATTCTGACTGGGTTATGTCGGGAGATCTTATAGTCGGCCTCCATACAGCCCAGGGTGATATGGTCAGCGCCTGTCTTGGTACCTATATACACAGTGTCACCGCCCAGAACCCCATCAAGTGGATAATGCAGAACTACTACACTAACCCCAGGATCGGTGTCCATGAAGGAGATATTTTCTACTGCAATGATGCTACGTACGGTGGATTCCACAACTGCGACCAGTTAGCGCTGATGCCCATATTCCACAAAGGAGTCCTGATAGCCTGGGCTTCGACCGGAACGCACATGGATGAGACGGGTGGCATCGTTCCCGGAGGTATGATAGGTGATGCTAGGACCCGTTATGAAGAAGGAATGAGCCTTACTCCGATTAAGCTGGCTGAAAACTACAAAATAAAAGAAGAACTCCTCGATATGATGGTTAATATGATAGGTCGTGCCGGACGCCACCAGGTACTGGATACAAGAGCAAGGTGTACAGGAGTAGACCGGTTGAGAATGCGAATACAACAACTTGCCGACCAGAAGGGCGGCGATTTTATCCAGGGATTGTTGCGTAAGATAATGATCGTAGCTGAGGAAGGTGCCAGGAATCGCATTCGTAAGTGGAATGACGGTATTTACCGGAATGTTGTATTCATGAGCGGGATTGGATCGAGATCAAGTATCTGGCGGATAATCTGTACTTCTTATAAAGAAGACGACCATATCCTCCTTGACTATACCGGCACATCTCCCGAGAACGACAGTGCCTATAATTGTTTCCCCTGGACAATGGCAGCCTATGCGGCGCTCTTTATGTACTCTCATGGCTTCTGGGACCTGCCGGTCTGTTCCGGTACAATGGCGCCGATCGATTACCTTATTCCTGATGGTACTGTGACGAGTCCTGCCTGGAATGCAGCAATATCTATGGCTCCGCCCGTTGGAGAATTAAATACCCAACTGCTTCCCAAGATTTTCGCCAGTATGATGTTCAGTGACCCCGAAGGAAGGGCAAATATTGCCGCACCCCAGAACCAGATACTCGGTATAGGTGGAAGATGGGGAGGCGGAGGTGGAATGGGTTTTTCCACCGGAGTGAATCAATGGGGGGTGCCTGTGATAGGAGGTGGAGGGGGTTGGACACGGAATACCGGCGGACAGGGCGCGCGAGTTGATTCGGACGGTATGGACAGTTCTATCTTCAGGTCAGCCGTGCATGCACAGGGGAGTGACGGCGAAGAAGCTGAGATTTCTCAGCCGACGCTCCATCTTTGGCAGAAGCATTTCAAAGACACCGGCGGCAGCGGTAAATACCGCGGCGGAGTTAGTGGTTATGTCGGCAGTATTTTTTATGGAGTACCGTCCCGTAACAGGCCACCTTCAAGTGGCGGCACCATGGTAAAAAGGATGCTGGTAGGTAACGGACTTTTCGGAGGATATCCGCCGAATGCACCCTCCGGGATAGGCGTTGAAAATAGCAATATCCTGGAACTCATGGCCAGAGGTGAAAAACGTATACCCACCTCACCGGAAGAAATATTTAAGGAAAAGGTTCTTGAAGGAGACTATGATTTACCCTGGGAACTCAAGCCACGGCCGGCAAGAATAGTATACGAGGGTACTGTCTCGGCGGGTGGTTACCCCGGTGGTAAAGGTTATGGTGACGTACTGGAAAGAGAGCCTCAAGCGGTTGTCGATGACGTGAGGGCTGAGGTTATATCGGACTGGGTGGCACGTAATGTCTATCATGTTATCTATGATACCGAATTGTGGCTGGCAGATGAAGAAAAAACAGCAGAATTACGTAAAAAGGAGCGTGAAGACCGCCTGCGAAGGGGAAAAGGTTATGAAGAATTTGAGAAGGAATGGTTGAAGCAGAAACCTCCCGATGACCAGCTGGAGTATTATGGTTCCTGGCCGGATGGAAGACCTCTCAAACGGATAATTCGACTTTAGCATGCAATGATTGTGTTTAATAATAGTGTACTCTCTTAAAGGAGAAATATATGCGACCGACAAAAGATGAAGTAATGGCATTCACGAAACCCTCTCCACCCACTGATGAAGAACTGGCTGGCCTTGAAAAGCTCGAACCGGGTGATTACGAGATATACAGCGAACGTATTAATATGATTTTAACCGAATGTAAGGAAGTCTTTCAGAAAGTGGGAAACTCGGACTGGGTAATGGCCGGAGATTTAATCGTCGGTCTGCATACCGCCCAGGGTGACATGGTCAGTGCCTGTCTTGGTACCTTTATCCATAGTGTTACGGCTCAGAATCCGATCAAGTGGATAATGCAAAATTACTACACCAATCCCAGGATAGGCGTTCATGAAGGAGATATTTTCTACTGTAACGACGCTACCTACGGAGGATTACACAATTGCGATCAGTTAGCACTCATGCCGATTTTCCACAAGGGAGTCTTGATAGCATGGGCGTCGACCGGAACGCATATGGCTGAAACAGGCGGAATTGTTCCGGGTGGTATGATACCGTGGGCAAGGACCCGTTATGACGAAGGTATGAGTCTCACACCGATAAAGCTGGCTGAGAATTTCACGATAAAAGAGGAACTTCTCGATATGATGGTCAACATGATAGGGCGTGCCGGACGTCAGCAGGTGTTGGATACAAGGGCAAGGTGCACAGGAGTTGACCGTCTGAGAATGCGGATGGAACAAATGGCTAAGCAGAAAGGCGGTGATTTCGTCCAGGGACTGTTGCGTAAAATATTGATGGTTGCGGAGGAAGGAGCCAGGAATCGAATTCGCGGGTGGAATGACGGCGTGTACCGTAACCTGTGCTTCGTCAGCGGGGCAGGTATGCTGCCGGGTATCCGGCGTTATTATTTGACCGCCTACAAGGAGGATGATCACGTTCTTCTTGACTATACAGGTACTTCTCCCGAAACCAACAGTGCGTTTAACTGTTTTCCATGGACGATGGCTGCCTATGCTGCCCTTTTTATGTATTCTCACGGTTTCTGGGACCTGCCGGTCTGTTCCGGCACGATGGCCCCCATAGATTTCATTTTCCCTGACGGCACCTTCTTGAGTCCTGCGTGGAATGCGGCAATATCCCATGCTCCGCATGTCGGGGAAAATAATAATGAGTTACTGCCGAAAGTCTTTGCCAGCATGATGTTCACTGATCCTGAACAAAAGCTAAATATTGCAGCACCGATAAATGGGGTGGGCGCCGGCGGTTTCGGAGGAGGCGGAGGACTGGGCTTTGGCTCAGCGGTAAACCAGTGGGGTGTTTCGGTCGTCGGTGGTGGTGGCGGTTGGAGCAGGAATACCATGGGACAGGGTGCTCGTGTTGATTCGGATGGAATGGACAGCGCATTATTCAGGTCCGCCGTGTTTGCCACCGGCAGTGACGGTGAAGAAGCTGAAGTCGACAATCCGACCCTGCATCTATGGCAGAAGCATTACAAAGACACAGGTGGTAACGGCAAACACCGCGGCGGGGTAAGCGGTCATGTGGGGACCGTTTTCTATGCGGTACCCTCTACCGACCGTCCCGAATCAAATCCGGGCCAACCTTTAAAATCTATGATAGTCGGGAACGGTCTTTTCGGCGGATATCCTGCAATATCCGGTCCAGGTATCAGTATTGAAAACAGCGACATACTGGAACGCATGGCAAGAGGGGAAAAGAACATACCCACTTCGGTACGGGAAATAATCACGGACAAAGTCCTGGACGGTGATTATTTCCTTCCATCCAGGAGGATTCACCGCCCGGCGAGAACAGTATTTGCAGGCTCCATATCGGGATTCGGCACACCGGGCGGACAGGGCTACGGTGATGTTCTGGAAAGAGAACCGCAGTCAGTAGTCGATGATATCAGGGCCGAAATTATATCGGAATGGACGGCAACAAATGTATACCATGTAGCCTACGATGCCGAAACCTGGACTGCCGACGAGGAAAAGACCACCGAACTAAGGAAAAGAGAACGTGAAAAACGTCTGCAGCGTGGAATAAAATACGAAGAATTCGAAAAAGAATGGTTAAAACAGAAACCACCCGAGGACCAACTTGATCTTTATGGCTCCTGGCCGGACGCCAGGATGATTAACCGTATAATAAGATTGTAGAATTATAACCGCTATGCAAGCTTTCTGCTGCACAGGATGGTAATGTCTATGAATGTATTTCTTGAAGATGAGCTTTATTTTAGAGTGATTCAACTCATTGATTCAATCTCAGCTTATAACCGCCGACATGTTGAAAGACACTTGAAGTCCCTGAATATGACCTATCCCCAGATGGCAGTGTTAATGCTCTTACACCGTGCGGACGGTATCAGCCAGCGGAAACTGGCTGATCTCAATGAAACAGATACCACGAATATGATGGTAATCTGTGATTCACTCGAAAAACGGGGCTGGATAAATCGTGTGATCCACGAGAACGATAGAAGAATCAAACGAATATGCTTGACGGAAAAAGGTAAAAAAGCCTACGCCGAAGGACAGGATATTCTCTGGAAAGGGATCAATTTTATGCGGGGAAAAACCGTAACAGAAGATCTGAAAGACGTACTGCTGTTTTTAGAAGAATTGAACCGGAATACTAGGGCGCTTTACGATGGAAAGGCAGATTAGTCGAAAGGGCAGGTGAATGGCACAGAACTCCAGGGAACTTGTTAAGGATTTATTTGAAGGAAAACCTACTGAACGACCCCCATTTTTCCCCTGGGTGTGCAGTCTCGCGGCAAAGCTGGAACAGGTTCCGGTTAGGACCATGCTTTCCGACCCGGGGATTCTGTCCAGGGCTCTTTCCAATACTCACAAACTTTTCGGATATGACGTTATTTTAAACAATTTCGATCTTACTCTCGAAGCCGAAGCCCTCGGTTGCGAGATAAAATGGCAGGATGACAGCTGGCCGCCGATAATAACCGGAAATCCACTGGAACACGGGACGGATTTCTATGACCTGGATACGGAAGGCATTGAGAAAAAAGGCCGGATTCCGGTAATTCTTGAAGCCACGAAAAGACTCATACTCACCAAAGGAAAAGAGGTACCGGTTGCTGCGATGATAACCGGTCCTTTAACTCTGGCCCAGTATTTGAAGGGCAATGAATTCGCCAGGCAGCTTGAATCGGAGGATGACGAAGCAACAGACCTTGTTGAAGATGCCGGAAGCATCTGCCTGAAGTTATGCCGCGAATACTGCGAACTTGGTGTTGATATTATTGTAGTTGCGGAGGACATGCAGGACCTGGTTATACCGGACTTGTCTTCGGTTTTGACCTCACCACTAAAGAGTATTTTCAATGTTTCCAGGTTCTATAATGTTAATTCGGTTCTTATTAGCAAGTTAAGGGATGATAACCAGGCTGTTTCTCTATGCAGCCTGGGAGCAGATGCCGTGTCAGTATCCGGAAATATCATTACGGATAAGGTAAAGGATAAAGCTCGTGAAGGAAATTGCCGGTATTCTATTACAATTCCTGATTCTGCTTTTGTTGGAACTAACGCGGAGAATATAAATCTTATAAAAAAAGTCGTTAAGTCAGGTGAGTCAGGTTTTTTCCTTGCTTCGGAATGGGAACTTCCACGAGACACTGATGTCAACAGTATGCATAAGGTTATGAAGATAATTCGTGGTGAATAGAATGCCTGAGGAATAAAGTTAAAACCTTCCCGAACGGAGTATACCACGGTTGTTGATTGCCGCTACTATAGGAATGAATCGTAATCTCCTGCACTGTAATGGTACAATAAACTAATATTGATGGTCAGGATTTAAAGGAAGTAATGAAAACTATATTGAGGGTGTTGGTAGTACTTGTTACTATCGTATTGATTCTTATTTCATTATCATGTTCTTCACAAACATCAGAACAAGAAACAATTCTTCAGGATGGAGAAACATCGACAATCACTGAGGATGAATCGTCGGAGCAACCCTCTCAAACTACAACCGGTATACCTCTCATTACGATCGATGAGTTGCTGCAACTGACAGAAAGTAATGCGGATATTGTAATTGTCGATGTTCGGAGCGAAGAAAACTATCTGTTGTCACATATCGAAGGAGCTATCTCGGTACCGGAGTATGTAATACAGGCTGGAGAATGGGACCCACCTGATGGTAAAGTCCTTGTTCTTTACTGAAGTTGACCGAATGAAGCGACGAGTGCCCGTGCGGCGCAGGAATTAATTGAGCAAGGCTTTGAGGACATAAAAGTACTACTGGGCGGGTATCATGCCTGGGCAGATGCCGGTTATTCGGTAGACAGTTTTCCCTAAGATATTCGACCGGAAAGAGTGTTCCAGGTTCTTTTCCCAATATGTAAACTCATTATTGAGTTCCGTGTGTTCTGATTCATGTTTACAGGGATATTTCGTTCTTTATCTTCTCTCTATTATGTCAACCTGCTGATTTTGTTGATCCTCTACTGAAACAGTACTTAATACCACTGTAAAACAATGGTTTATGTATTTAAGTTCTAAAACATAAGAACTAAACTTTAAGATACACAGGGGTTTGACTGATGGATAGCTATAATGCCGAGAATTCGAGTGAAACTTTAGTGACATTACTGGCAGGTTTAAACGAAATAATTAGAAATGCCTATATTACGGGATTTAAAGATGGACAGGAATTTGGATTCAGATTAAGCAGTGAGGAATCAAGTAAGTCGGACGACGAGAAAGTAAATAAACATACGGCTGGATTTGAGTCTCATGAAACCAGGTCTTTACGGGAAGCTGAGCAAATACTGAATGAAAATTTATAATTATTCTTCAATCACGAAAAAGAATATCGTATATTTCTGGAAACGAGAGAACCGGGAAGTGTCCGTCTTCCCGGTTCAATCTTGTGCGCGGTTCTCATAGAGATATTCCGCTACTCTCGAAAGGAGTAAAAAGTGAATGACTTATTTTTACATCCTGATACAACAGATGTGTAGTACCAGAGGTATCAAAAACGGGTGAAAATGGTTCATAATTAGTCACGGTTTATCCAAATGTTGGTACATTGGTTACAGATTTTCCGGTCATTCCTGGCATAGGTATCTGCATCGTACAACGTTACTTCAAGAAATCGCCACTCTAAAATTCGATATATTACAGGATTCTTCACAGATTGTTCACAGTAATCCAGCTTCGATTCACGCTATTTTGTTTAGTCTCAACCTGATCCGTACCTAACAGTACCATAAATAAATGTTATTGTAATGTTTTTTTAAGGCTGGATGATACTTATTTACGTGTTTTTAATACTTGTGGTATAGATTGATTGTAGTACTTAAAAAAACAAAAATCTATGGGAGATAGTAATGAAAATTCAGAACACTCAAGAAAAGAATCGGTCAGCTTTTATACCACAAGCGGAATCAGCCAGCAAGTTAGAAATCGGATTCTTTATTGTTTTTGTGCTGATTATCGCTGGAGCCTTTTGTTTCGTATTTGCATTATGATATTCAGTTAGTGAGTTTTAATATACGTGTATTTTCTCAATATGCTCTGAATCCCAATATCTTGTTTTTGAAGCTTGTTTAACCCGCACGCTTTTTGCACAAAGCCCTGGACCTTCCAACACAACAAAGTTTTCTAGTGGATGCCTGGTTGTTTGTTAACCCTACTTACCCTGAGAAGTAATCTATTACAAAATAACATCCGGTGTTAGTCGCTGTGATATTTATCATCTTCAAGCTTATTGTGTAAATTGTAAAATTTGGCTGAACCCGAAACATCTCAGGTATGATGTTCGGGTCGAAGTTGAATCCGGGAGCTTTGAAAGTGCCTGCTCTCGGATTCTTTTTTACGCTAGCCATTGACTACTCTTTCATGTTAAAATTTCGAGACTGGGAGAGGTGTCCGAGTGGTTTATGGTGCTGCTCTCGAAAAGCAGTCTCCGGTGATTCCGGAGCGTGGGTTCGAATCCCACCCTCTCCGCCAGCTTGCGCTAAAGCTTCGGCTGGCAGACCGTTACACAGTATAATCTGGAAACCCCCTTCAACATTTGAATCTGTTATAGTAAGATTGTTACAGCACGGAGAGGTGCTGGAGTGGACTATCAGGCACGCCTGGAGAGCGTGTGTGGCTTTTGTCACCGTGGGTTCGAATCCCACCCTCTCCGCCAGACTTCACTAAAGCTACATCTGGCAGACTAAAAATATTTTCCCGTTTCATATTGTTGTATAATCTTTCTTTATAACTGTTCCTGATTTAAGTCATTAGAGGAGGCTTAAAGTACGTGGCGTTTCCAAATCACCAGGATAAATATAACAGTAAACCTTTGTTTTCACCTGAAGATCTCCATGCTTACAGAAACGTGTCCAACATTGGCTACGGATTTCGAGTCCCCGAACATATCATTCTGTGTTATGCTCCTACATTAATGGACTATGCGGCTGAAACCTATTCCGTCAGCGCCCACAAAATTTCGCTCGGAGACTTGTATATTTTTAATGACACATCAGGTTCGGTTGGCTTGATGGGTAATTTCGGCTTCGGCGCTCCTGTCGCTGTGACCTTATCGGAAGTCTTGATAGCCATGGGCGTAAAAAGAATAATCAATACCGGTGTGGCAGGAACGTTGCAAAAACATGTAGACATTGGCGATATTGTAGTTTGTGATAAGGCAATTAGGGATGAAGGAACATCTTACCATTACATGAAGCCGGATATATACGCTTATCCCCACGCCGGCTTGACAAAAAAGATTACCGAAACCCTCGACAGAAACAGGATGAAATATTTCACCGGACCAAGCTGGACGACCGATGCCCCCTACCGTGAAACGGTTGCCGAGGTATCAAGATACCAGACAGAAGGTGTTCTCACGGTAGAAATGGAAACATCAGCCCTGTTCGCCCTGGGAAATCATCGCAATATCGAAGTCAGCGCCATATTCACTATCAGTGATTCGCTGGCTGACCTGGAATGGAGACCGGAGTTTCATTCAGACAAGACCTTGAAAGGTCTGGAGATGATATTCGAGGTTGCACTAAATACGCTGGCTGCCTGTTAAGAAAATATTTTCTCAAGAACAATAGCTACACCGTCTTCCTCATTGGACGCGGTACAGTATTTACAGGTTTCTTTTAATTCAGGCAGAGCATTTCCCATTGCCACCGGTATCCCGCATTCCACCAGCATATCCATATCAGGAAGGTCGTCGCCGAAGGCAACCACATTGTTAAGTGATTTACCTGCAGGGGATATCAGTTTATGAATCGCTGACGCTTTGTTGACGCCGGGGCAGGTAATATTCAATATCGGACGCCATGTCAACGCTGGTACTATCGACACCGAATCGCCCATATCTGCGTTGAGAATATTCATTAGAGGTAGAATTTCTTCACCAATACCGCTGAAGGCTAGTTTACTCGGTTGCTTCTTGATTGCTTCTTCTACCGATAGCAGCATTTCAGGTGTCGCTGAATTTCTTTTCCAGAGTGTATCGGCATCTACTGTCCAGTTTGCACCGAATTCGAAACCATCGATTTCGAGTATGATATGTGCTTCAGGATAGTGGAACAAGGTAACATCGATTGCTTTTCTTAAAACGTTTTCCGGTAAAGGCTCCTTGTAATACCCGTTTAACGGTGGATTTCCTGCTGTAACAGCCCCGTTCATAACCGAATATGAACAACTGCTTGCCAGATCTTCCGGAAATACACGGTGAAACAGACGTGCTGGACGTGATGTCGCTAAAATAACAGGGATACCAGCTTCAATACAGCGTTCGAGTGCTGCACGATTACGCGCTGAAATTTCTTCATTGCCATTGAACAGGGTCCCGTCGAGGTCAAGGGCAACGGCATCGGGCAGTCGGTCAAATTCAGGTAAATTCATTAAAATATTATAACACGGTCATACATATCAGTTCAGGAAACTTTTTTTAAATTGTCAGTTAGTATACCCTATGCTAGAATGAAACTAATTTACCTATGATTAAGAACGACACAAAATACTGGGTTGGGTTCAGTCTGATATCGGGAATAGGCCGTGTTAAGTTTGGACTGCTCGAAAATTTCTTTCGGAGTATGGAAGATGCCTGGCAGGCTTCGGCGTCCGATTTAAGACAGGCGGGACTGGATAGTGGTTCAGTGGCATCGATCACCGGTACGCGAGATAGTATCTCTCTCGATTCCGAAATGGAAAAAATGGAACGTTCAGGTGTGAGTGTTTTCACTTACAGGGATGATGGTTATCCGGCACGATTAAAAGAAATATATGATTATCCTCCCGTTATCTACGTCCGTGGAAAAATTTTGCCTGAAGATGAGTGGTGCCTGTCTGTGGTAGGAACGCGCGGTGCTACTGTTTATGGGAGACAGGTTGCCGAAGAAATTACGGCGGACCTGGCCAGGAACAGGATTACCATCGTCAGCGGCCTGGCACGAGGTATAGATTCGATAGCCCACCGGTCGGCACTTGAAGCTGGAGGTAGAACGATAGCAATATTTGCCTGTGGTCTGGATACGGTTTATCCGGCAGAAAATGCAGACCTTGCCCGGCGTATCATCCAGAATGGGGCGATAGTAAGTGAATACCCACTTGGTACAAAACCGAGACCGGACTATTTTCCCCGGCGTAACAGAATAATGAGCGGAATGAGCCTGGGAGTTCTTGTTATCGAAGCTGGTGAGTCAAGCGGAGCTATCATTACGGCAAACATAGCCCTTGAGCAGAACAGGGAAGTATTCGCCGTACCGGGAAGTATACTATCATCGGCGAGTAAAGGGACCAATCACCTGATACAGGAAGGCGCGAAACTCGTTCGGGATTATACGGATATACTGGAGGAATTGAATTTAACCGCCGTTGCCAGGCAGATAGAGATGAAGGAATTGCTGCCTGAAACCGATACGGAAGCTATACTGATCAAACAGCTTGGTGCTGAGCCGGTCCATATCGATGAAGTTTGCCGGTCGAGTGGGCTGCCAGTATCGACGGTAAGCAGTACACTGGCAATGATGGAATTGAAAGGTATGGTCAAACAGGTAGGAGCGATGCACTATTCGCTTGCCCGCGAAACCAGAGAAGAATACAGGGTGAAAGTAGAGTGACAACACGCAAAAAAAAGAATACCGGAAAAAACCTGGTAATAGTTGAATCGCCTGCCAAGGCAAGGACGCTTGAAAGAATACTCGGCAGGAAATATGAACTGAAAGCCTCTCTCGGCCACGTAAGGGACCTTCCCCGGAGTAAACTGGGGGTCGATGTCGATAACGGTTTTTCTCCCGAATACGTGGTGCCGAGGGCGAAAAGCAAGATCGCTAAGGAACTGAGAGATGCCTCGAAAAACGCTTCTATGATATTCCTGGCGACAGATCCTGACCGTGAAGGCGAGGCAATCTCCTGGCATCTTCTTGAGGTAATGAAAAATGCGAAAACCGCATACCGCCGAGTGGTATTCCACGAGATTACAGAAGAAGCCATTACCAATGCGTTCAAACATCCCCGGGATATCGATATGCATCTGGTCGATGCCCAGCAGGCCAGGCGTGTTCTCGATAGACTGGTCGGTTACAAACTCAGTCCGTTACTGTGGAAAAAAGTGCGCAGAGGGCTTTCCGCCGGGAGAGTCCAGTCGGTTGCCGTAAGAATCATCGTCGACCGTGAAAGAGAGATTGAAAAGTTCATACCGGTCGAATACTGGTCGATAGAGGCGGATCTGGCAAAGAGAGTGAACGGAAACGGTAAAGAATCGTTCAGAGCTGCGCTGGTCGGGCTTGCCGGTGAAAAGAAGCTGGATATACCTGACCAGGAACACGCAGACACAATAAATGAAGAGCTAAAACAGGCAGCTTACAACGTTAATACGATAAAGACCAGGAAAGTAACGAGACAACCGGCGCCACCATTCATCACGAGTACTCTGCAACAGGAAGCATCACGCAGACTGCGATTCAGCGCCGCCCAGACAATGACATTAGCTCAGCAGCTCTACGAAGGATTGCCCGTGGGAAACGAAGGGAATGTCGGACTGATAACGTATATGCGTACAGATTCTACACGGGTCGCACGCTCCGCCGTAGTAGAAGCCAGGGAATACATCGAAGAAAAATACGGCAAGGAATATGTTCCACCACATGCCCGTTCGTTTTCAAGAGTAGTCAAGGGAGCACAGGAAGCCCATGAAGCTATAAGACCTACACGTATAAAACGGGAACCTTCCCAGGTGAAGAAATACCTGAACAACAACCAGTACCGTTTGTACGATCTTATCTGGAAACGCATGGTAGCCAGCCAGATGGCTGCTGCAATATATGACAATACTACCGTAGATATCGACAGTTCGTGCAAGAATTCAAAAAAGACCTATCTTCTCAGGGCGTCTGATTCTGTTAACAGGTTTCCTGGTTTCACTAAATTATACATCGAGCAAAAAGACGAAGAAGAGGAAGAACAATTATCGAAGTTGCCTTCACTGGCAAAAGGTGATCCTCTCAACCTTCTCGAACTATATCCTGAGCAGCATTTCACTCAACCTCCTTCGCGATTCACTGAGGCGACTCTCATCAAGATGCTCGAGCAATATGGTATAGGCAGACCGAGTACTTATGCACCGACTCTTTCAACTATCCAGGAACGGGAATATGTAACGAAAAACGGTAACTATTTCCAGCCATCCGAACTCGGTATCGTGGTAAATGATCTCGTCAGTGAATATTTTCCAGAGATTGTCGATATCAAATTTACGGCAAAAATGGAAGATGAACTGGACGAGATAGCTGACGAAAAGAGGGACTGGGTCGGTGTTATAAGGGACTTTTATATGCCGTTCGAGAAAGACCTGGCTAAGGCTACAGAAACGATGGAAAGAGTAAAACTTCCGGATGAAGTTACCGAAGAAATGTGTCCGAATTGCGGTAAGCCGATGGTGATAAAGACCGGACGTTTCGGTAAATTCCTCGCCTGCAGCGGATATCCCGAATGCAAGACAACCCGTTCTTACCAGATAAAGACCGGAGTAGAGTGCCCTGAATGCGGCGGTGAACTGGTCGAGAAGGTAAATAAAAAGAAGAAAAAATTTTACGGGTGCAGCAATTACCCTGAATGTACTTTTGCCACCAACTACAAACCTCTCAAACAGAAATGCTCAAAATGTGGTGGTTTGACCACCGCCTTCAGGCAAAATTACGCCAGGTGTGTCAAATGCGGAAACAGGGACAAACTGCAGGAGTAAGCATACAAATGCAGAGTCTTTTTCAAAGATATATTGACTATCTTAAAGCGGAAAGGAACTTCTCTCCGTATACAATACGGAATTATACTACCGATTTGGAAGGGTCAAAAAACATACAGGGACTATTTTCTTTCCTGGGGGAAAAAGGAATAGAATCCCCTGATAAGGTAAATAGGTTCGATATACGCGACTATCTCTCGTACCTTACGGAACAAAAGATTGTGAAAGCGAGTATTGCCCGTAGGGTTTCGTCGATGCGTTCTTTCTATAAGTACCTGGAACGTGAAGGTATTATAACGACCAATCCTATGCAATATATATCTTCGCCCAAGCTGGATAGACGCTTGCCGTCTTTCCTCACCAATACCGAAATTAATCGCCTGCTGGATGCACCGGATGCCGAAGATCCATACGGAAGGCGTGACCGTGCTTTCCTGGAGTTACTTTACGCCTCCGGATTGAGAGTCAGTGAACTCGCTGGGTTAAAGCTGGACCAGGTCAACCTGGAAACGCGTGAAATAAGAGTGATAGGTAAGGGTTCGAAGGAAAGAGTTGTCCTGATGGGTGAACCTGCTGCCAGGGCACTTGAGGTTTACATAGAAGAAGCGAGAGACCTGATACCCAAAATAAAGCCGACAAGAAGGACGAATAAAAGAAAAACCAAAGCGGTATTTATAAATAACGAAGGGTATCCTCTGACAGAGAGGAGTGTCCAGGAAATACTGCAGAAATATGCCGATAAAGCCGGTATCGGTAAAAAAGTACATCCCCATATGATTCGGCATACTTTCGCCACTCACCTCCTGGACGGAGGAGCCGACCTGCGTGTCGTCCAGGAATTGCTGGGACATGCAGATCTCTCGACTACCCAGATATACACGCACATCAGTAAAAGCCAGGCAAAAAAAGTCTATCTTGCAGCTCATCCCATGGCGCAGGAAACGAATGAGAAGGATAAGGTTGGAGATGAATAGCCGACTCGAAAGATTACGGGAAGCTCTTGTCGAAAAGAACCTTGACGGGATGTTTATCTCCCAGCCGGACAACAGGTTTTATCTCTCAGGCTTCGATGGCTCGGCCGGATATCTACTAATCACTCAACGCGATACGCTGCTTGCCACCGATTTTCGTTATCTGGAACAGGTTAAGATGCAGGCCCCAAATTATACACTGTTCCGGATAGCCGGCGGAGTATCGGAATGGTTCCCTAGTCTGACAGGAGAGACGGGTATAAAAGCGCTCGGTTTCGAATCGGGAGATATCACTCACGCAATGTATCGACAACTGACAGAAGCTTTAAAAACAGCCGGTCCGTCGATTCAGCTTATACCGGTCGAAGGACTTGTCGAATCGCTGCGAACAGTGAAAGATACGAATGAGATAGAGTTAATCAAAAAGGCGGTAGGCATTACGGACAGTGCTTTCGAGTATATCGATAGTACTATCAGACCCGGGATGACGGAACTTGAAGTAGCCTGGCAACTGGAAAGATTTCAGCGTGAAAATGGGAGCGAATCTATGCCCTTTGAGATTATTGTTGCTTCCGGTCCGAATTCCGCCCTGCCGCATGCCAAGCCTACAGAAAAGAAAATCAAAAACGGTGAACCAATCGTAATCGACATGGGGGCGAGGGTCGGTCACTATTGCAGTGACTTTACACGAACACTCTGTCTAGGTCAGCCGGATGATACCTACAAGAAAGTATATGATACGGTACTTGGCGCTCAACTGGCAGCCATATCGCTGATAAGGGGAGGGATTACCGGTAAAGAAGCCGATGGTTTTGCCAGGACCGTTATTGAAGAAGCCGGATATGGTGATGAGTTCGGGCATTCTCTCGGTCATGGAACGGGTCTTGCCGCCCACGAAAATCCGCGTGTCGGCCCGAACTCGAACGATATTCTATCAGATGGTATGGTATTTTCAGTGGAACCGGGCATATACATTCCCGGTTGGGGTGGAGTGAGGATCGAAGACCTGGCTATTATTGAAAACGGAGTTATCGATGTCCTTTCAAAAGGCAGAAAATAAATCGTAACGGAGTCTAGAGTATGATCAGCGGAAGCGAGTTAAGAAAAGGTGTGATTATCGAACATGATGATAAACTGTACCAGGTTATCGAGTATCATCATGTAAAAATGAAGAGGACCGCTCTTGCCAGGGTGAAAATGAGAGACCTTGAAGGCGGGCATACAATTGAGCAGAGCTTTCAGTCGGATGCAAAATTCAAGAGAGTGCGCCTGGAAGTCAGACCGATGCAGTACCTGTATAACGATGGCGACCTGTATTACCTGATGGACGAAGAGACGTATGAGCAGACGCCGGTAAACAGCGAGACACTGGGTGATTCGGTAAATTACCTTAAAGAAGGCATGACACTTCAGGTCGCCAGTTACCAGGATAAAATCGTCGACGTAGAAATGCCGCTCAACGTCGAACTCGAAGTTACCGAGACCCAGCCCGGATTTAAGGGTGATACGGTGACTGCCGGAACAAAACCGGCGACCGTTGAAACCGGTATTACCGTCCAGGTACCCATGTTTATCAATACAGGCGATATCATTAAAGTAGATACACGTGACGGGAGTTATATAGAGAGAGCCTGACCTTCAAATTTACTTTTCAGGAAAGGGACTTGAGTATTGAAAGCTGATTTTCATATTCACACTCGCTATTCGATGGATTGTGAAATGGAGCTGGAAGATATCATAAAACGGTGCCAGAGGATGGAGATAGACTGTATCGCGATTACCGATCATGGTACTGTTGAAGGTGCCTTGAAAATGCAGGAAATAGCTCCCTTCAAGGTCATTGTTGGAGAGGAAGTCCTGACTGACTATGGCGAGATAATGGGGATGTTTCTCAAGGAGACTATACCCAGTAACATCAGCGTCGATGAAGCAATATCACGGATAAAGGACCAGGGAGGTCTCGTCTGTTTACCTCATCCTTTCGATCCGCTCAGGGGACTTACCATGGACCTGGAAGAAGTCGATAAACTCGCCCCAAGAGTTGATATTGTCGAAGTATTCAATGCCCGGAGTCCAATTAACTCCACGGCAGATAAAGCCCTTGATTATGCCCTGAGACATGAGATCCCCGCGACAGTCGGTAGTGATTCTCATACACTGGGTGAAATCGGGCGTACCTTCGTTGAAATAGACGATTTCGATACTCCGGACCAGCTTCTCGAAGTGCTGAAAAACGGTATAATCTCACAACACAAAGCCAGTATTTTCGTTCACCTTTTTTCAACGATTACCAAGATAAAACGGAAACTCAAGAAATAACGAAGCCCTTTTCTTTTCGCACACAGGTATTATCCATCATGGATAAGAAGTTTGAAATCCTTGATCATACTGCTGATACAGGCATCATCGCTTATGGAGATGACCTGAAAGAAGCGTTCGAGAATGCGGCTCTGGGTATGTTCAGCTTGATAACCGACCTGACTGAAATCGAAAATGATCAGACCAGGAAGATCGACATTAATTCGCCGGATCGTGACGGTTTACTGGTAAGCTGGCTGAATGAACTTATATACCTGTTCGATGTAGAGAATATAATTTTCAGTAAATTTGATATAATCCATCTTGATGAAAATGCTCTTTCAGCCATCGGATATGGAGAAAAGGTCGACCTGTCAAGACATGAAATAAGAATTGGTATCAAAGCGGCTACATACCATATGCTGAAAATCGATAAAAACGACCTGTTCCGAGTACAGGTGATTTTCGATATCTAGGACTGATTTATGGCTAACAACTGGCGGAATACGCTCAAAAAAGTAGACGAATACCGGTGGGAGATACCGGTAGAATACAAGAACGGAATGAGGGTACCGGGACGGATTTACGCTTCCGAAAGAATGCTGGACAAAATTTGGGAAGACAATGCCTTCGAACAGGTAGCCAACGTTGCCTTCTTGCCGGGAATTGTAGGGTACTCGCTGGCAATGCCGGATATTCACTGGGGGTACGGTTTTGCTATAGGCGGAGTTGCTGCAACAGATATCAAAGACGGTGTGGTCTCCCCTGGTGGTGTGGGATTCGATATTAACTGCGGCGTGCGTTTGTTGCGCACGAATCTTACCGCCGATGAGATACGACCGAAGATCAAACAAATAGTCGATGGTCTCTATCAAGGTATTCCTTCAGGAGTCGGGTCTAAAGGAATGCTTAAAGTATCGGCGAAAGACCTGCAGGATATTATGTTAAAAGGGAGCAAGTGGGCGGTCCAAAAAGGATTCGGTGGAGAACAGGATATATCAGTCACGGAAGAATCCGGTTGTATAAAAGGCGCTAATCCCGATAAAGTGAGTGCCAAAGCCAGGGAACGAGGGATTCCTCAATTGGGAACACTCGGTTCGGGCAACCATTTTCTGGAAGTTGGTTCGGTCGAGGAAATCTATGACAGGCAAACCGCGCAGAAAATGGGCATTCATGATATAGGCCAGGTCGTAGTAATGATACATACCGGTTCCCGTGGTTTCGGTCACCAGATATGCACTGATTTCCTGGCCTCAATGGGAAATGCTATCAAAAAATATGGTATTAACCTGCCGGACCGACAGCTTGCCTGCGCTCCGGTTGATTCCAGCGAAGGAAGAGATTACCTCGCAGCCATGGCTGCTGCAGCGAATTTCGCCTGGACAAACCGGCAATGTATTACTCACCGGACAAGGGAAATCCTGGCAAGGGTGCTTGATAAGAGTCAGAGAGAGATCGGACTTGAACAGATTTACGATGTCGCTCATAATATAGCCAAGACAGAAGAACATACTGTCGACGGTAAGAAACGAAGTCTTTGTGTCCACCGAAAAGGAGCAACCAGGGCTTTTCCCCCAGGACATCGGGAAATACCGGGCATTTATAAAGATATCGGCCAGCCTGTACTTATCCCGGGTGATATGGGGCGATATTCATTTGTGGCGGTCGGGACAGATACGGCTATGAATGAAACGTTCGCATCTACCTGTCATGGCGCGGGAAGATTGAAAAGTCGGTCGGCAGCCAGGAAAAGTCTCAAAGGAGTAAACATCGTCGATTTGATGACGGAGAAGGGAATCACGGTTAGAGCCGGAAGTATGTCTTCCCTGGCTGAAGAAGCGTCTGAAGCTTATAAAGATGTGTCGGAAGTGGTTGATATTGCGGATAAAGCGGGAATATCGCGGAAAGTGCTAAAATTAAAACCGATGGGCGTAATAAAAGGATAGGACATCATATGTATTACAAGAACCTTACCGATGCGATTGGTCATACTCCACTGATAGAACTCCAGAATTACAGTCCCAGGAAAAATGTAAAGATTCTTGCTAAGTTGGAAGGACAAAATCCCGGCGGCAGCGGCAGCATAAAGGACCGTATTGCCAGGTATATAATCGAAAAAGCCGAAAAAAGCGGTGAATTGACAAAAGACAAGACCATAATTGAAGCCACCAGTGGTAATACCGGTATTGCGCTAGCCTGGCTGGGACGTTTGAAAGGATATAAGGTAACAATCGTGATGCCCGACAGCATGAGCCTTGAACGACGTCAGTTAATGAGGCTCCATGGAGCTGAACTTATCCTGACCGATGGTAAATATGGAGTCCAGAGGTCTATAGATACGGTCAATGAGATGGCGGCAAGTGACAGTAAATACTTCAAGGCGGACCAGTTCGCCAATCCTGCCAATCCCCTTGCGCACTATGAGACGACCGGTGCTGAGATCCTCGAAGACAATCCTTACGATAGGATCGATTACTTTATCGCAGGGATTGGGACCGGCGGTACTCTGATGGGAATCGCAAAGCGTCTAAAAGAAAAATACCCGGATATGAAAGTAATCGGAGCCGAGCCGCCGCTTGGCGACCCGATCCAGGGACTCCGCTGCCTTGACGAATACCTCCCACCGATTATCGATCTTAAATTGATGGACGAACGTGCACTAACAACGAGCGAGGAAGCCAAGAAAGCCAATATGGAACTTCTTGAAAAGGAAGGTATTTTTTCAGGAATGTCATCCGGAGCCGTAATATACCAGGCTAAGAGAATAGCTTCAAAGATCGATGAAGGGTGCATCGTGGCTGTACTTGCCGATGCCGGATGGAAATATCTTAGTATGGACCTGTGGTCAAATGCATAGTAAACAATAAACTAAAGGAGAAAGAAATGGGAGTTGAGAACTGGACACTCTGGCATGTGGGTCTTTCTGTAAAAAGCATCGATGAAGCTGTCAAATATTTCGAATCACTTGGAGGTAAAGCGGCGGATATGCCGCCATTTGTGCTGGACAGCGCCAATTTCGAACACCTGAGGACTTATGACAGGACAGACGCACCACCCTGGAAGATAAAGATAAAGATGCTGGACCTTGGACCATTGTCATTTGAATTGACAGAGCCGGTCGAAGGAGACAATTACAACAAGACCTTTATGGATGAACATGGAGAAGGTGCCAACCACATTGCCTACCTGGTCGATGAATTGGAGAAGGAAGTCGAAGAACTCGAAGCTAAAGGTGTCCCGGTCATGTATCACGCTAAAGGGCAATACGCCTATATGGATGCCAGGAAAGTGGGTGGTGTCGTTATCGAATTAAAACAGTCAGGACCTCCCGGGCCTCCGTCGCCACGAGATTAGCAGTCATATATATCAAAAACCGGCTGTAAAAATAAACATTTACGGCCGGTCTGTTTTTCCATTTCTGCAAAGCCAGTATTCAAGACTGTCCGCCAGGGCCATCCAGCTTGCCTCTATAATATTGGTGGAACTGCCGACGGTAGTCCATTCTTCGTTACCGTCGCTTGACTCGATCAACACGCGTACCTGCGACTCGGTACCGGTACTTTCTTCCAGTATACGGACCTTGTAGTCGACCAGTTTTACCACTTTCAGGCTTGGGTAATATTGGAGCAGGGCTTTTCGAAGGGCATCATCGAGAGCGTTAACCGGACCGTTACCTTCAGCGGCAGTATGGAATAACTCATCTCCTATCTTCACCTTTATCATTGCCTCTGAAAGCATATCTTCCGTCTTGGTTTTCGTCGGCTGACGCCGCTTGTTTTCGACAACGACCATATAGTCCACCAGTTCGAACGGCGCTACATAATCCGGGGCGGCACGGCGGACCAGCATTTCAAAAGAAGCCTGGGCATGTTCATACTGGAAACCCTGACTCTCAAGCTGCTTGACTTTCTGGAGGAGCGCCTTCGTCTCGGGTGATCGTGCTTCCAGTTTTATACCCATCTCTTCAGCGAGATATGAAATATTGCGCTTTCCGGATAGTTCGGAGACAACGGTTCGCTGCTGATTACCGACCCTGGCCGGATCGATATGCTGATAGGCTTCAGGCCATTTCTGCATACCGTCCATGTGATATCCGGCTTTATGGCTGAAGGCGCTTGCTCCGACATATGGAGCATAAGGAGCAGGAGCTTGATTTGCCAGTTCACTTATGTAGTGAGATACCTCCGTCAGTTTTGCCAGTTGCTCATCCGATATACAGTCGATATTCATTTTAAGCTTTAAGGATGGAATGATTGAACACAGATTCGCATTACCGGTACGTTCTCCGTATCCGTTTATCGTTCCCTGAACATGGGTTACTCCTGCCTTTACTGCCACAAGCGTGTTGGCGACAGCCAGACCGGCATCGTTATGGGTGTGTATCCCCAGGGGAACAGCCGTTACTTTTTTAGCGGCTTTTACTGCTTTCTCAACCTCGTCAGGCAAAGCTCCGCCGTTTGTCTCGCATAACACAACACAGTCTGCTCCGGCGTCGGCACCGGCTTTCACGCACAACAAAGCATAATCAGGATCGGACTTATAACCGTCGAAATAGTGCTCAGCATCAAGGAACACTGTCATCCCGCGGGATTTTAAAAACCTGACAGTATCCCCTATCATACTGAGGTTCTCTTCACGGGTCGTATTCAGTACATGCTTCACCTGAAGGTCGGATGCCTTGGCAACGATCGTCGCCACCGTAGCGCCGGATTCTACCATCATAGTGACATTAATGTCTTCTTCGGCTTTAACACCGACACGCCGTGTGCTGCCGAAGACAACTATCCTGGCATTCAGCAGTTTCACCTTCTGAACACGTTTGAAGAACGCAGCATCCTTAGGGTTCGATCCCGGCCAGCCGCCTTCTATGTAACGAACGCCAAGTTCATCCAGTTTTTCGACGATGTGAATCTTATCGCCCAGAGAAAAAGATATCCCTTCACTCTGAGCTCCGTCACGCAGCGTAGTGTCGTATATTTCTACGGAAGCCACTTATTTCTCCTCGACAGCCTTGCTTATCAGGTCTCCCATTTCGGCTGTCCCAACCTTGTTTTTACCTTCGTCCATTATATCATAGGTGCGGTAATCCTGGTTCAGAACAGATTCAACCGCCTCCTCTACAGCCTTGGCTTCGTCATCAAGGCACAGAGAGTATCTTAACATCATTGCCATGCTGAGTATCATCGCTATCGGATTTGCCATATCCAGTCCGGCGCGACGCGGCGCACTGCCGTGAATCGGCTCGTAGAGTCCCGGTATCGCTTTTCCTTGCTGGGGTACACCGGCGAGACTTGCCGATGCCAGCATACCCATGGATCCGGCAAGCATCGAAGCTTCGTCGGTAAGTATATCGCCGAATGTATTTTCAGTAACCAGCACGTCAAGGTATTTCGGATTCTGAATAATGCGCATCGCGCAGGCATCCACCAGCATATGCTCGAGTTCGATGTCCGGATAGTCTTCAGCTACCTCCATCGCTACTGTCCTCCACAACCGTGAAGATTCCAGCACATTCGCTTTATCGACGGAAATCAGTTTCTTTCCACGGGTGCGTGCCAGTTCGAAGCCAACCCGGACGATCCTGTCTATCTCCTGTTCGGAATAAAGCATGGAATCAACGGCTTTCCTGCCTTTGGCAGTTACCCAGCGTTTCTTCGGTTTCCCGAAATACAGCCCGCCGGTGAGTTCCCTGATAAATATGAAGTCGACTCCTTCCACAACCTCCGGTTTCAGATTAGTCCCGTTAATGAGCATGGGAAATACTTTTACAGGTCTCAGATTGGCAAAAAGAGCCATTTTCTTCCTGAGTTCGAGCAGTCCGTCTTCAGGCCTGGTCTTTGCGTTCGGGTCGTCCCACTTGGGCCCACCGACCGCACCAAGCATTACCGCCTGGGAACTCCTGCATATCTTAAGAGTTTCTTTCGGGAGAGCTTCGCCCGCTTCGTCGATAGCGATCCCGCCGATAAGTCCCTCTTTTAATTTGAAATCATGACCGTACTTCTTCCCGACGGTTTTCAGTACTTTTACCGTTTCAGTGCATACGTCAACACCTATCCCGTCACCCGCCAGTACAGCAATATTGAACTGCATTAACTCCTCCTCAGTTTTTCAACTTCTTTCTTTGTGTATTCTATTAGTCCACCGGCGGCGATAAGTTCTCCCATAAATCCGGGATACGGCTTGGCGGTAAAGGTCTTGCCGCTGTTCGTATTGGTTATCGTACCGCTGGCAAGGTCTACTTCCACGATATCACCGTCTTCGATCCCGTCTACGGCTTCTTCACATTCGAGAAGCGGTAGACCTATGTTGATAGAATTACGGAAAAATATACGGGCGAAGCTTTTCGCAATGACGCATGATATGCCTGAAGCTTTTATGGCTATCGGGGCATGCTCGCGTGATGATCCGCATCCGAAATTGGTGGTCGC
>CAZBQL010000018.1:0-42002 GCA_964493985.1 uncultured Dehalococcoidales bacterium | reverse complement strand
AACCGACCACTCCAGACTCCAGGTGCGGTGTCCAGGAACTGTTTACCTACGATGAAACTACCATCCCCAAGGCAAAAGCCCTGCTTGCCGAGGCCGGCTATCCTGACGGTTTTAAGTGCCAGATAATCTCCTCCAGCCCCGCACAAACAGATTTCCTGTCCATCATCAAGGAATACTTTGCCGCGGTCAATGTCGAACTGGAGATACAGCAGCTTGAAGGCAGTATCGTCGGTGGTATGAGACGGGCACGTTCTTATGAAGAAGGTATCTATACAGCGTCACCAACCTCTGCCTTCCCGTATGATATGCACAGCACCCGAAGTGAAAGCTTCGACTGCTTCTCCTATTACGAGAATCCCAAGACCAGGGCAGCTTACGAAGAACAGCGAAAATACGTGATGAGAGACGATGCCAAATATGCTGCTACTCTGAAATCGATAACTCCTTTCATCCTCGAGCAGTGCGTTGGTATATGGTGTCCTCTCCCGAGAAGTTTCCGGATGTGGTGGCCCTGGGTGCAGAATTACCACGGAGAATCATCTATCGGATGTGATGATGAACTCCAGATATACTTCTACATGTGGATGGATGATGAGATGAAGACAGGCATGGGCTACTAATAATCCATCCAAACAAGATTCCAATAATTGATTCATAACTATAAAACAGGAGGAGGTAGAGATTGGTCTCTACCTCCTTTCTCATTGAATTATATGCCTCCAGCTTAAAAAAGTTGTATTAGGGAAGCTGACGGTATAAACTCTACTCGAAGGGACAAGTTGAAGACTACTCCAGTAAAACTACCGGTGCTGTCCAGGGCAAGTGATATTCTCCTGCCTGCTCTTTCCGTTCTTTTCGGCCTCCAGTTACTCAGAGTAATGATACCCCAGATTACCTGGGTACTTGGAGACCATTTCGGACTCGGTGCTGCAATACTCGGTCCTGTAGCACTGGTAATTTTCTCATTCTCTTTCTTCTCAAGCTTTCTGAAACGTGTAATGGGCGATTACCAGCTTGTAGCCTTTAGCGCCGCCGGACTGGGGCTGGCAAGGCTCCTCGTCCAGGTACAATGGTCCGAACCTCTTGTAGACCTGATATTATCCGCAATCGGTACAATATTATTCAGTATATTTCTGGCTGCATATGTAGACAGAACAAGGTTCAGAGGAAGCACATCCATCGGCAACCTGGCAATTGGGCTGTTGACGGGATTTATCCTGGATACGGTATTATACGGTTCCTTCGGAACCTACGATCTGATGTGGCGGTCCGATTTACTTGCCCTGTTTATAACTGTAGTTCTGGTGCTCTTACACTGGTTGACCATTGCCGCTTTCTCACAGCATACAACACCTGAAACTGAGGCCGGTGGAATTGCCTGGCCGTGGCTGGCTTTTGGCCCCTTCCTTTTTCTCCAGATGGTCGTACTACAAAATATCGCCCGTAATACGGTTACTACCGGATGGCTACCGCCTTACGTTTTCGGCTGGGTGCTGATCAGCCAGGTAGCAGGTCTTTTTGTCTCTGTTCTGTTACTCAGGAAGAATTTCATTAAGGTGCCGGCCGTTTTAGCCGGAGGAGTAATTCTGATCGCATGCACGGCATTTCCGTTCCCCGGTCAATCCTGGCTGGCAGCAATACTGTTACTCTTGGAGCAGCTATCCATATCGGCCCTCCTTGTAACAATACTGACCGGAATGACGTGCAGAAATGATACCCGTTCCGGCAGTATAACCACAGCAAACGGAACGGGATTTCTACTCTTCGGTATCCTGACACTGGCGTATTACGCTGTATACCAGATCAATCTTCCTTACACCAATACTATCTTAGAACTGGTAGCAGCAGTATTGATAGCCTTCTGCGCCCTTGTATCGTGTCTTAAGACCGATAATCGAACTTTAGTGATAAAAACCTCGCGGGTAACACTTTTATTCGTCACGTTGCTTCTGGTTATACCTTTGATCCAGATCATTACTTACCAGCAACCGGTCGAAACGGATGGAAATGGCTTCCCGGTTAAAGTAATGACTTACAACCTCCACAATGGGTTCAATCCCGGCGGAGACCTGGATATGGAAGCCCTGGCTCTTGTCATAGAAGAAAATGGTCCCGACATCATTGCCCTGCAGGAAATATCAAGGGGATGGCTTATCAGCGGCAGAGTGGACATGCTGGAATGGCTTTCACAACGACTCGATATGCCATATATTTCGGGGCCAACTGAAGGGCAATTATGGGGAAGCGCTATACTCAGCCGGTTTTCGGTAGTAGCATCCTCCAACTATGAATTACCTCCGCGAGACCTCTTCATCCGCAGGGGTTACCTGGTAACGAAGATCGACATCGGCAATGGAGAATACCTGACTGTCATCGCCACCCATTTACATCATCTTTCCGAAGACTCGGAAATACGGCAGCAGCAGGTACCGGTTATCCTGACGACCTGGAATAACGCGAAAATGACGGTAATTGCGGGGGATCTGAATGCCGAACCGGATTCTCCCGAGATCAAGATGTTCCGTGAAGCGGGTCTGATCGACGTGATGTCAGGCAGCATCCCTCCCGAAGGATACACTTACCATTCCGCTGACTTATATCAGCGAATAGACTATATCTGGATAACTCCCGATCTGAAAGCAGAAAATGCGGGAGTTTTTCAAAGTACCGCTTCCGATCACCTTCCCGTAATCGTCGAGATAGATAAGTAACCTGATCTATTCTCCTTCACCACCGGCTTTATCTTTTAATTCACGCTTATACGTCTTCTGGTGAGTCGTCGCAAGGAAGAATATCGGGCTTTCCACTCTCCGGGCATAAACAGGACAGTGGTCGACCCCAGCCGGGATAAAAATCATGCAGGTTTCCGCCAGCGTGTAAAATTCGCCGTCCATCCACAAATCTACGACTCCACCCAGGTCGAATGGATCATCGAATTTTGTACCTATGAAACCCAGGTATTCATCGAAATCGTGTGAATGAGTCTCATCGGGGTACGGGACATCGGAAGCTTTGTAAAGCCAGGAACCCTGTAAGTAATATCCACCTTTGACAATCTCGTCATCCACGTATATATGGCTTTTCCGAACGTCTCCCCACTCTTTCCACTCATCCAGTTCTTTCCGCCTGGGTCTGGTGATAATATTCTTACTGTACTTTTGTTCAGCCATCAAACACTCCATTCTGAATACATATTATTTCAGTTCATCTTTGATCACATGTTCCTCGACCACCCACAGAAAACCTTTCCGCATCTCTGAAAATTTCTCTCCGTCAGCAGCCAGCGGCCTTCCTGCGTCGGTCTGCAGATATGCCAGTGAATTTTCAAATGCCTCCATGTTGTCATACCACATTTCAACAATACCATCACCTTCGTATTCACGCCCAGGTGTCGTGATGAAATGGTTCTGCACATACCTCCTTAATCCCGGGATCATATCCGCAGCTAGTTGAGCGTGTATCTCCCTCCAGTATTTACTGAATTCCTCCCTGGTCATTCCAGGTTTCCTGTAAGCCAGTGAAATTGATTTTATCATCGATACTCCTCATATTTATTTATTATCAGCGGCAGTCACCTGTTTGTTTTCCCAATGATAAACAGGATACCATTTTGAGTCTATAAGCGGTAGCGTTTTTTTCTTAATTTAACCCGAACTGAGAAAACCACTTTTATCTTGACCTCATATGGGATTATAATCTAACAAAATACCAGACCGGATTAACCGGTGGTCGGTTATCGAGGAGGGAATATGGAAGACCTGCTTAAAGACAGGGTTGCGGTCGTTACCGGCGCGGGAGGAGGAATCGGGAAAGCTGAAGCTCTTGGACTCGCCGCCAGAGGAGCTAAAGTGATCGTCAACGATATCGGCACCTCCCATGATGGTTTGGGAATCTCGGACGACCCGGCTGATATGACGGTTGAAGAAATTATCCAGGCCGGAGGAACGGCCATCGCCAGTCATGACTCGGTTGCCGATGAAAAAGGTGCCAACGCTATCATCCGGCTTGCCATGGAAACGTTCGGTCGACTGGACATCCTGATAAACAACGCCGGTATTCTACGTGTTGCTCCTGTTTATGAAATAGAGACCCAAGACTTCGATGCCGTTATCAAAACGCACCTTTACGGTACATTCTACTGCACACGGGCTGCCTGCGAGATAATGAAGGAACAGGATTACGGCAGGATAGTCTGTACCTCCTCACACACCGGATTCGGTCTTAAAGACCAGGCTATGTATTCCGCCGCTAAAGAAGGAATTACCGGATTTGCCCGGACCGTAGCCAGGGACATGGCGAAATTCGGAGTAACCTGTAACATCATCCGCCCGATAGCACTGTGGAGAGGAAAACCTTTCAAAGCCCTTGAAAACGATCTTCCGGAAGATATCGCAGCCCTGGTCGTTTACCTTGCCACCGAATCAGCCGGCGATATCAACGGTTGCATTTTCGAGGTCTGGCACGGGCATGTAGGAATATTCGCCGAACCGCCGCCGGTACAGCAAATACTCTGGAAAGACGGACGCTGGACACCGGAAGAATTGAATAAGCTGATACCTGAAACCCTTACCAAGGGCAGGAACAGGGAAGACCTGCCCCGGACAATGCCGTTTATGTTGAGTGACACCGACCAGGAAGGAGCCTAGAATGGACTTCACCCTCACAACTGAAGAGGAAGTGTTCAAGAAAGAGTTAAATGACTGGCTGAATGAGAACCTCATCGATATGCCGGAGTGGTGGGGCAAGACCAATATCACCAGTCCCAACATGGAACTCGACGAAATTATGGACTTCTACCATATCTGGCATAAGAAACTGTATAAAGCCGGTTTTGTCGGCATAACCTGGCCGAAGGAGTACGGCGGGAGGGGCGGTACACTTGTCGAACAATGGATATTCAACGAGCAGATGGCGAAACGACGGGCGCCCCCGATACTGGCGGGCCTGGGACTCGGCTGGGCAGGCCCGACGATATTGCTGGCAGGTACTGAGGAACAGAAAAAACGATTTCTTCCACGTATCCTCAGCGGTGACGATCACTGGTGCCAGGCATTTTCCGAACCTGAAGCCGGCTCAGATTTGGCCAATACGCAGACCAGGGCAGTTGAGGACGGCGATGATTTCATAATCAACGGCCAGAAAGTGTGGACGACCGGAGCAATGAGGTCGGACTGGGCTATCCTGCTGGCCAGAACAGACGCCAGTCCGGACGTTCCCAGGCACAAGGGTCTCACTTACTTTCTGCTTGATATGAAAACTCCCGGTGTTAAAATTAATCCAATG
This sequence comes from uncultured Dehalococcoidales bacterium, assembly GCA_964493985.1. Lineage (GTDB taxonomy): Bacteria > Chloroflexota > Dehalococcoidia > Dehalococcoidales > UBA2162 > MGML01. The sequence continues at coordinate 36,719 of CAZBQL010000018.1, read as the reverse complement.
CGTGAAATGAACGGTGATTTCCTGTTCTGCGAAACCTTTCTCGATGACGTGAGGATACCGAAAAGTCTCGTGGTGGGTGAAGTAAACCAGGGATGGTACATATCCATGCGTACCCTCGAGTTCGAAAGAACGAACTCAAACTCAGCCAACGTACAGATAAACACTATCCTGAACCTTATCGACCTTGTCGGGACGATGGAAAAGAATGGCGAACTGCTTTCTCAGAATCCGATAGTACGACAGAAACTAGCCCAGTTCTACATCGAAGCTAATGTCTGTAAATATATCGGTCTCCGAACTCTGACACGGCAGATACGAGGGATAGACCCCGGTCCGGAAAGCGCCGTGGGAAGTCTGATGTCGATGGAACTGAACCAGCGTCTCCAGGAATTCGCTATGTACCTCGAAGGGCCTTACAGTCGACTTGTCAAAGGCTCGAAGTATGCAATTGATGATGGAAGATGGCAGAGAAGCTTCCTGTCGTCCCGCGGCGATACCATCATGACAGGCACATCCCAGATAAAGAGGAATATCATCGCCCAGAGGGCTCTGGGCCTGCCCAGGTAACATACCAGGGAAAATACTAATATCTACACTAAATCCGAAACAAACTCGAATAACTAATCTCAAAACACGAGATTAATCTGTGGATAGAACTTGACACTTAGTTGGTCAGCGAGTATGATAATCAGAAAGTAAGAAAGTTGGAAATTCATATGTCGGAGTTGATTCAGGTTCGTAAGAAAGCACAAATTACATTGCCGGCTTCGGTCAGGCAGAAGCTTGGCGTGGAAGAAGGCGACTATATGGATGTGCAGGTAAGGGATGGGGAGATTGTACTCAAGCTGAAGAAGCTGGTTGACAAAGACCAAGCCTGGTTCTGGACCAAACGCTGGCAGCAGGGTGAAAAGGAAGCGGAGGAAGATATCCGCGACGGGAGAGTTCATCGTTTCCCGGATGCCAAGTCGGCGATAACACACCTTCAGAGTCAATCCGGTAAAAAGTAAAGCAGATAATGCCTATCGAACTCACGGAACGATTCATCAAGCAATATTCCAGACTCCCTAAAACGATCCAACGGAAGGTAGACAAGGCACTCAGCCTTCTTGATGCCGATTTTCGTCACCCGGGGCTAAGAAGCCATCCAATTGAGGGCACTCCCGGAATTATCGAAGCTTATGTCAATCACAAATACCGCATGACCTTTGAACGTCATGGGGATATTCTTATTATGCGAAACATTGACAATCATGATGACTGTTTAAAACAACCGTAAGGTTCATCGGGATTCTCCAGGTAACATACCGGTAAAATCCTACTTTCGAAATACTAAATCCTGAACAAATTCAAATATCAAAATACAAATGTTTTGAAAATTTGAGATCTGATATTGTCTAGAGCTTAGAGATTAGAATTTAGAAATTAGCACCAGAGGTCATTATCCTTTTGAGTATTCCTGTTCATCTCCATCTGCATGTAAGCCAGATGGGCGAATTTCCGCATCACGTCGGACATGGGTTCGGAATCATATATTGAGTCGGGATCGATTTCCTCTGAAAAATACCCCTGCGAATACGAGGCAAGCGTCAACATCATATCGTGCCGCTGCCTGGAATCGGGCTTACTCAACACCTCGTAGGCTTCGTTGATCTCTTTTATCCTGGCTTCCGCTTCCGCGTTCTTCTCCGGGTTACGGTCGGGATGATGCTCCTTTGCCAGGCGACGATAGGCTTTTTTAGTTTCTTTCGGCGTTGCGTCGGCGCTGACTCCCAGCACGACGTAATAATTCTTTATCTCCATTACTGTCTGTAAAACAACCTTCAAACAGAATATATCAGGATTAACTGTGAAAAGCCAGTACAAGCAGACATTACACTGATTTATGAAATAACAATACTTACAATGACCAAACGAAATCGGTTAGAATGGCAACGGCGAGAGGAATTGAAAATCAGGATGTATCTGGTCCGACCTATTGTGTTATAGCTTGTCTGGAAACTGAAATATTTCTCAGGCGTTGTGAATAGGTAAGGAATTTTTTTCTCATCCTTATATTCCCGGGTGTTATCTCGAGCAATTCATCCGCATCAATAAAGTCAATTGCCTGTTCCAGGCTGAATTTAATGGCAGGGGTTAATTTTACAGCGATATCCGAGGTAGAGGAGCGGACATTGGTCTTTTTCTTTTCTTTGCAGACATTAACCGGTATATCCTGCATCCGGGAATTCAGTCCCACAATCATACCTTCATAAACCCGAGTTCCAGGCTCGATAAAGGTAACTCCCCTTTCCTGAGCGTTATTCAAGCCATACGTTATAGCGTAGCCATCTTCCGATGCTACAAGGACCCCGTTTCTGGAAGAAGTAATTTCACCCTTTACCGGTTCGAAACCGAGGAACATGGTATTTATTACACTTTCTCCCCGTGTAGCGGTCAGGAAGGTACTTCTCAATCCGATAAGCCCCTTCGTTGGAATCCGGTAGACCATGCGAACGTTATCGTGCTGGTCGTTTCTCATGTCTACCATTCTTGCCAATCGTTTACTCAATATCTCCGATATTACCCCGATATATTCTTTGCCGGTATCGACAGTCAGAATTTCGACTGGTTCCAGCGGCTTGCCGTCGACCAGTTTCACGATAGCCTGCGGCTTCGATACTTCGAATTCGTAGCCTTCACGTCTCATAGTTTCAATCAGAATAGCAAGGTGCAGTTCACCTCTTCCTTTGACCAGGAAGGTATCGGGGCTGGTGGTATCACGAACTCTAAGACTAAGGTTTGTATCCAGTTCCCTGTAAAGTCGTTCCCGCAACTGGCGGGTAGTGCAGAACCTTCCCTCTTTCCCTCTCAAAGGTGAGGTGTTGACGCCGAATGTCATCTCAACGGTTGGTTCACCGATTTCAATCCGGGGTAAAGCGTCAGGTTTTTCCGTAGCGGTAATGGTATCACCAATACTTACCCTGTCAACCCCGGTCAAAGCAATGATATCTCCGGCTTCTGCATATTGTGTTTTCACTCTTTTAAGTCCAATATGTGTGAATACTTCAGCAACTTCGTATTCTTCTATGTCTCCATCGGAATCGATTACCGCAACACGGTCCCGCTCCTCTATCTTTCCCCTCCATACGCGACCAATCGATATTTTGCCCTTGTGGCTGTCGTAAGACAGATTCGAAACCATCATCTGGAAAGGACCGTCTTCTATTCCCGGAGGGGGCACAAATTCCAGGATAGCATCAAATATCGGGCTGATATCCGTTCCGTTAAGATCCGGTTTTTTCGATGCAATACCTCGCCTCGCGCTTGCATACAGCACCGGAAAGTCAAGCTGGTCGGCAGAAATGGCCAGCTCCAGAAACAGGTCCTGGATCAGTCTTGTCACTTCTTCCACACGCGGGTCAGGTCTGTCCATTTTGTTTATGACAACGATAATTTTCAACCCTTTCCGGAGGGCATGACGCAGCACGAACTTCGTCTGCGGCATCGGGCCTTCCATGGAATCAACAAGCAGCAGACATCCGTCAGCCATGCTGATGACCCTCTCCACTTCACCACTGAAGTCGACATGACCAGGTGTATCGATGATGTTGATTTTCACACCCCGGTAAATAACAGCGGTGTTCTTGGCCAGAATAGTAATGCCTTTTTCCCTTTCAAGGGTATTGCTGTCCAGTATCAACTCGCCTACTTCCTGATTATCACGGAAGATATGACTCTGTTTGAGCATGGCATCTACGAGCGTAGTCTTGCCATGGTCGACATGGGCTACTATGGCTATATTCCTTATATCGTTACGATAGTGCATATTTCCTGAACATGATCCTTTTCCTGGTATTTTTACAGCTCATACATCCGGTCCCGATCTATTTATGCCGGTAAGGTTTTTCTCCGGAAAGGTCCTGGAGTACATGACTATCCGGCATCCGTGCGGTTATACATAGTACTTTCTGACGGAACGTTGGAACCTGTTACGGAGTCCATTCAGGGAGTTTGACAGCGAGTGGTCTCCTGCCGGCAAATAAACCAGGGAGTTTACCGGTATAAACTCCCTTCTCTGTAGCGATGGAGGTGAAAGTAATTGAATATCTTGTTCATGTTCTGATACCGAATCAGCCCAGATATATTATACATCATTCCTGTGTTTTCAGGAACTGGTAGCTAGCCGGAATACCTGGCTAAGAATGTGTCCATCCTGAAAGGCTGGCCGTGGCCGGGATATACAGTATCGATTTTAAGTTTATTGAGCTTATCGATACTCTGGTTCGCGGCTTCCAGGTCGTTGAGTTTCAAGAGCAATAAAGCAAACTCAAGACTTTATCCTGGGGTGGCTTCGTATATTCGTAATAATCTGGATAACGAACAGACACATCATTATAATTCCCCATGTAATATCTGTTTTCCATGGCATTACAACAAAACCGTAATTCACTGCATAGTAAAGCCCCAGATAAGGTAGTGTCCATTTCCAGTTTTTTAACCAGTTTTCTCGGAAGCCAATTTTGAATTTATAATCGTATAACCATTCGATTAAGAGGAAGGTAAGGAATAGTGCGAGAAAAATAACGTATCGTGTATCACCATTTTCATGGAATACCAGGAATATATTGGTTGCTGCAGGAAAGACTAAAAGGAAGTAAAATTTACCGTATCTTTGTAATCTATCGAGGTTACTTTTCCGAATGAGAAAGATGGTAATAAGAATAATACTGTTAATGATTCCTAAAATAAAGAAAAAGATTTCAGACATAGCTTTTCGTTCCATTAAACAAGATAGTTTTCAAAATATTACCTTCATTAATTAGGCAATGTAAACCTTAACCTTATCGGAATGTACGTCACACGATACTCATAAATATTAATATTGTTTAGTGATTCAGTGTGGCTAAAAACGTATCCATCGCAAACGGTTGGCCGTGGCCGGGATATACTGTATCGATTTTTAGTTTTTTTAGTTTATCGACACTCTGGTTCGCGGCATCAAGGTTGTCCGTCAGGCTGTTCAATTTCGGACTATCACTTCCACCCGTGCTTTCGAATAGGTCTCCACAAATCAATGCTCCTTCAGCAGTGAGAATACCTATCGAACCCTTCGAATGCCCCGGAATATGGAATATCTCAGCTTTAAGTCCGTACTCAGTCAGGTCGAAATCGTCGGTGATTTCCAGGTCGGGAGTGAATCGTTGCGATTTTCCAAAACCAAACATCGTTTTCACTATCCAGCTCTGTATAAAGTTGCCTTTCTTCCGGGTCAGAAACATGTCGCCGCGTTCGACCATCGGTGAATCTTCGGGGTGCATGGCTATCTTGGTATTGAATTTCTTTCTCAGATACGCAGCATTGCCGGAGTGATCGAAATCTCCGTGGGTTAACAATATGAGGTGAAGGTTGTCTGCTTTACATCCATACTCATCCATTCTACTCTCAAGTTCGCTGGCGTTACCCGGGCCGCCAGTATCAATAAGGACAAACCCGGTATTTGTCTTAACCAGGTAGCAGTTCACGCTGCCTGTTCTGAAAGGCAATTTAAGCTCGATGGGTATAATTTCCTGAGTCATTTTTACCTCCATCTTGTCCATTTCCCAAATCAAGGTAAATAAACTGTAATTATACCTGTCTGGTTCAAGTATCACGACAATTTTTTAAACTAAGAGAAATGAAATCATTCTCCATTCATTTAACCGCAATGACGGACTGTACACAATAAGGGAACAATGTCTTAATTTTATAGTTTTTTATCTGTGAACGATACAACATTTCTTCAATTTCGCCTGAATTATATGCAGCCTTAATAAAATTAGCTCCGGGGAGGAAATATAACCACCATACTCTCTTAAAATCACAGATATAGAGTGTCCCATTTTCTTTAACCACTTGCCATAAATTCCTGATCGATCTCTCAGGCTCTTTCCAGTGGTGTAAGGAGAGAGTAGAATATACCAGATCAAATTTACCTAATCCGAGCATTACATTTTCATCGTTCACATCACCAACGACATAATTTATCCTGTCTTGAAGATGGTGATCTCTGAAAAATTCAAAAGCTACATCGGCCATTTGAGCGGAAAGGTCTATTGCCGTAATCGTTAAATCTGGATTATCTTCTGCAAGCATAGCCGCTAATAGTCCAGGACCGGCTCCTATTTCAAGGTAATGTCCCGTTACATTTAGAGCCAGTAATTCTTTGACCAATGGCTTATACATAAACTTTCCCCGTCTTTGAGCTTCAGCATATCGTCTCACTTCGTCTATACCTTCGATGGCTTCCTCCTGGTGTTCAATTCTTTTCAGCATTTTATCTAAATCCTCCTTTATGAGTTTTCGTGTGACAACCAGTTTAATAACAGCGTATTCTCCTTAATCCTAATACTTATTAAGTACTTACAAAGTTTTCAACTCTTAAAAAACGGTTATTGAAATCAACAACCTGACTATAACCAATCTTAAGTTTTTAATCCGTTTAAAAATATATTAACCAGCGTTTCAACTGTCTCTTCATCTGAAAAGGGAAGAGACGGTCCGCTTATCGATACTTCCTTGTCAGCAATGTACATGAATACTGTCTCAATAAACAATTGACCTGCGATCCGAGCATTAACTTCACTAAATGCACCCTCGTCAATCCTTTTTTGAATATAGTCTGATAACAATTCGGGTAAAGGTGGCTCCACTTCTTTACGGTGACTGAACATATCGGCAGTACGTGGCCCATCTAAAGCACTGAAAATAGCCAATCGCATTATCCTGGGATCCTCGCGATTATGTTTGATCAAATGCATCGCTAATGTACTAAAGACACCGTAATCATCTTTTTTCGTCATTAATTCTTCAACCTCGAGCATCAACGGATGAGTATCAAAAAGCTCTTTTAATGCAGCACGATAGAGGTCCTCTTTAGTTTTAAAATGCTGGAAGATGAGAGTTTCACTTATTCCAGCTGCCCTGGCTATCTCTTTAGTCCTGGTACCGTTAAGGCCTTTACTAGCAAATAGCCCTAAAGCAGCGTCGATAATTTGCAATCGCCTGTCTTCACTACTGAGACGCTCTTTTCTCTCATTTATTTTACTCATATTTTATCCTTTATTAGTAAGTGCTTACTTATATTATATCACCATAATACATTTTGTCAATAGTTTCATCAAATAGATAGAAAATTATTGTTATTCAATCGTAAGACTGTTACAATATCGATTAGTATCTCGTATGCGTGTTAAGAATTAATTGGAAAATAATATGAAAATATTACTGACAATATTTACATTTCTTTTTGCAGTAGCAACTATATCGATTTCGGGTTGCTCTGAAAAAGAACCGATATTACCTAGTGATGTTTCGGAAAAAATAATAAATAACCTAGGTTATGCCCTGGCGCCTACATGGTTACCGGAAGAATATGAATATGCCGGACCTTTTCTGAATAGTATCACCTCCGATAGGGCATTCACCGGTGAAACAATTCTGCAAAGCTACGGTAATTATGCTTCTGGAGGAATCGAGGATAGCCTGGTTATGAGTTATCCCTATCCTACACTGGATACGATTCCTTCATCGTTCCTGGAAATAACGGGCCTGATACCTCCTGAAGACGCGATAACCGAAACTGAAATAGATGGTAACACAGCCTATCTTTACCGGGGATCATGGTCGGACGAAACGCGCCGGCGCGTTGCCAAACTGGAAGAACCCATTGATCCTGAATGGGACTATGACAGGAGTATTTCTATCCGGTTTACTGTTGATGTCCCTGATAAAGGCAGTATCTGGGTCAGCATAAGTACTATATTTCCTATCGAAGATATTATTACTCAAAAAGACCTTATAAAGATTGCCGAATCAGTAACAGTGATAGAATGATGCCATGTCACAAACAGGCATTAGCATAGTTGAAAACCAGCACATTTATCATCTCTTCCTGGAGAAAGCAAAGTGGCAGTTATTTAGAACACTTTAATCCACAGGAGATAACTTTTTATACTTGCGCGATATCTCGACCGTAAGAGCCTGTTTCATGAATGCATTGTCCAAGGGCGAGATGACTTGTTCTCCAAGATAATTCAGGCTCAATCATATCTGTAATGAGACAGACTTATAAGGTTGTGATGATTTTTATCTGTATTGTTTACGAAGTCCTCTGTTCGATCATTCCTTAAAGCTTTAGCCTTTTATTCTTTTCTAATTCTAATAATAGCGATAGCCAACATAAACTGTATAAGAATTTTTTATTTTGTTTATTATAAATACTTATGCTACAATATGGAGGTTACCTTAAAAACGATAAATATTCGGATTATTTGGAGGATACTATGGCAACAGATTACAGGCCCATGTGGACGAAATTAGGTCTGGACCTTGAAGCGCACGATGCTCTACTGGAAGTTCTCGGCAACATGTACCAGACTACGTACCTGTCACAGAAAAACCGGCCGAAAGGAATGGGATACCTTGATTTCGTCATGGGCGAGGTACACGGACTGCGTATCCAGGAACTCGAAAATGCGAAAGCTCAAGGGCGGAAAGTAATCGGGACTTTCTGTGTTTTCGTACCCGATGAATTAATCATTGCAGCGGACGCAATATCCGTAGGGCTCTGCGCCGGTGCAGAATTCGGTTTCGAAGATGCTGAAAAGCTGCTTCCCAGAAATACATGTTCCCTTATCAAGTCTTTCTTCGGCTTTAAACTCAACAAGGTCTGCCCGTATATAGAAGCCTCGAACATGATTGTCGGTGAGACCACCTGTGACGGTAAGAAAAAAGCATATGAAATATTTAAAGGTATTCAACCCAATTTGTACATCATGGAAGTCCCGCAGATGAAAAACGCAGCAGACAGAGAACTGCTGAAGAGTGAGTTCATCCGCTTTAAAAACGAACTGAAAAACCTTACAGAGGTAACAATCGATGCTGCCAGGCTTAAGAAAGGTATTGATACTGTAAATAACAGGCGGAAAGCTCTCTATCGACTTGCCTCTCTCCGTGCTTCAGATCCTGCTCCGATATCGGGTCTCGATGCACTCCTCATCAACCAGGTAGCTTTTTACGATAATCCGGTCCGGTTTACAGAATCCGTAAACAAGCTGTGTGATGAACTTGAGCAAAGGGTCCGGGACGGCGAAGGAGTCTTTCCAAAGGGAACACCTCGTGTACTGGTCGCAGGATGTCCTATGGCAGTACCAAACTGGAAATTACCGGCTATCATAGAAACTTCGGGAGCCGTCATCGTTGGAGAAGAGTCATGCGTCGGCGAACGCGGTACGCAGAACCTTGTTGACGATTCAGGAACTACCGGGGAGGCATTAATGAACGCTATTGTCGACCGTTACTTCAAGATCGATTGTGCCATATTTACTCCGAATGAAAGTCGGTTGACTCATATTAGTGAAATGGCAAAAAAGTATAACGCTGACGGGGTGGTCCATTACGCTCTGCAGTTCTGTTCTCCCTATTCGGTAGAATCCTACCAGGTAGAACAAGCGCTTCTGAAGGAAGGAATACCCTCAACCAGAATCGAGACTGATTACAGCCAGGAAGACCTGGGCCAGTTACAAACAAGGATAGAAGCCTTTATAGAAACATTGAAGAGTTAACATGATAAAAGCCGGTATCGATATTGGTTCACGCACGGTTAAGCTGGTGACCGTGGCAGACGGAGAAATAACGGTCACCCGTAAAGCTCATAATACTTATAATCCGGTTGCGGTAGCGAAAATGCTGCTGGAAGGTATCAGTTACGATCGTCTGACTGCAACCGGTTACGGACGACATATAATAAAAAAACATATAGACTGTGATATCGTCAGTGAGATCAAAGCATTTGCTTCAGGCGTCAGGGCAGTTTTCCCCGAATGCAGGGCTGTTCTCGATATCGGTGGACAGGACACAAAGACTTCCGCTCTGAGCGTGGATGGACGTGTCCTGAAATTTGAAATGAATGACAAGTGTGCCGCCGGAACGGGGCGGTTTATTGAAGTGATGGCTAATGCAATGGACTTCAGTATTGAAGATTTCGGAGTTGTTGCTTTACAGGCTGAAAGCACTGCTAAGATCACAAATATGTGTACCGTTTTTGCCGAATCGGAGGTAATCTCTCTAATCAATAACGGGGCAAAACGTGATGAGGTTGCACTGGGGATACATGATGCTATAACCAGACGGGTACTTACTATGCTGGGGAGATTGCCCGCTTTTCAAAATCTCGTATTCGCTGGAGGTGTTGCCCGTAATGTCTGTATAAGGCATCTTCTGCAACAGAATCTGAAAATACCGGTCCTTGTTCCTGATGATCCGCAGATTATCGGTGCGTTAGGCGCAGCTCTCAGTAATGAAGTAACCCCGGAACAATTACCAATCTTTATTTAACTTTGATCACCTTGCATACCTTCACTCATCCGGATACAATAGCATCCAAATCCGGTAAGTAACCATGCATGAGCAGAACATATGCGAGTCCCTTTTAGCCCTGGCGATTAAGTATGCCGAACAGGCAAATGCTACCAGGATTCTGAGGATATACCTTGTTGTCGGTGAATATTCCGGCGTGGTCGATGAATCAGTGGAATTCTATTTCAGCTTACTCAGTAAAGGCACGATAGCCGAAGGAGCTGACATTGACTTCACTCATATACCGGCACAGTTACGCTGCCGCAACTGTGATACCGTGTTTACTCCCGAGCAACTCAGCCTGCGCTGCCCCAACTGCAGCGGACAGCAGGTAGAGATAGCCTCAGGGAAAGAGATGTACATCGAAAGCCTGGAGGTAGAATAGTCGTCAATATAAACAACTGGTACTGTGTTTTGCAGTTTCATTCAGATGATAGTATATTACACTTTAACATGATACATGTTACGGCTCATTCCCGTTAGAAAAACGACCGGGAAAGCCTTAAGACAAGGAGGACATAATGGCAGAAAATAATATATATACCGAACTGGCTGAGAAACTCGGCGCTCCAACATCGGAACGTTTCATGGCTATCCTGCATGAGATGTTTACGCCTGAAGAAGCAAGTGTTTGCCTGGAATTGTATATTCCGGGAACCATCGAAGATCTCAAGACAGCACTTGGCTATGATGAGGCTACTATAGTTAAAATACTTGATAACCTTATCAATCGCGGTATACTCACCCGTGGAGAGACACTGTTCTCTTTCCACTCCAGCCTGCTTGGGTTCCACCATGACATCGCGGATACCGGCGTCCACACCGGACCTAACGCCCTCCCTCAGAAGGTAAAGGACTTGTGGGCTGATTTCTTCTACAATGAATGGTCCGACATCTGGGTCAAATCCGCAAGCGACAGGAAAGCTGCCGGAGGCAGGGGTATCATGCTAACCCCGGCTATCGGCGCTCTCGAGATAAGCAACATCTCCGATGATGATCTTGTTCCCCAGGAAAACTGGAAGATGCAGATAAAGCTTGCTAAAAATAGAATCATCGCTCCTTGCGGATGCCGGGTACTCTGGGGCAAGTGTGATCACCCGCTTATGACCTGCTTTGCCGTGTTCGATAACTCTCGAGGGACATATTACCTTAATAAGCCGGGACGATTGCTCAAAGAATATACAGAGGAAGAAACTCTTGAGGTCGTCCGCCAGAATGAAGAAGCCGGGCTTGTCCACTGGGGCGTCTGTTACTGTTGTGCCGACGCTTGTGAAATGCTCTATTCTTATACCAAGCACGATAGGTTCGACCTTGTAGAGCCCAATCGCTTCCAGGCATCTGTCGATGAAGAGACCTGTGTCGGCTGCCAGGATTGCGTCGAGAAATGCCCCTTCAACGCTGTAGAAATGGTAAAGGTCCCCGGGTCAAAGAAGCTCAAGGCATCGATAATCGCCGAGAATTGTAAGGGCTGCGGCGTCTGCGTTGTCGGCTGTAAACAGAAAGCGCTGAAACTCGAGATAGTCAGGCCGAAGGAGTACATGAAGACCCGTGAATTCAGGTTCCCCGCTCCGGAACCGGGTAAGTCAGGACGGCGTATTCCAGTCAATGCCCCGATAGGTCCTTACGGCGGTTTCTACGAGCTTGGATAAACCTTGAAGTAAACTTCAAATATTGCATGATTGAAGACTGTCGAATAAGTAGTACCCTGTCATGACTTCAGTAACGAAGATTACCTCATTTTTCTCTTCGGTATCATGAACCGGCTGTTATCTATCTTCGGCAGAGCTTCTTCAACAGGTTTTTCAAACTGCGGCACCCATTCGTAAGGAAGCCGGTACGCCCGGTAGACTACGCTCAGATTACCTCTTTTGTCTTTCCAGGGACTGACGAATTCCCAGACTATTTCTCCTTCTACGTTCACCTCGATCAGCCGGCCTGTCCCGCCTTCGGTGATCAGAGTATTTCCGTTTGGCAGACGCTGGGCCGAACTCATGAATGAACTGTACAGCCTCCCGCTCATCCCCGGCCCTCCAGGCCCGCCCGGCGCCGGATACTGCCATTTAATCTCCAGCGTCACTGGATCGAACTCGATAACCCGCGAAAAATCTCTCAGAGCATTGCGTCTTCCATCGAGAGAACCCGGATTAGGGGCACCGTACCCAGCCATCCCGCCGTTATCATATACCAGTATATTCCCCGCACCCGGCAGTCCTTCCGGTATCATGTGGGCGTGGTGCGGACCGATTATCTGTCTCAGGTTCCTTAAAGCTTCGGTCTCAGTATAATAGGGCCCGACCTTCCAGACGATACCTCCGGTTTTCCTTTCAATTATTGCCAGGATGTTGGTTTCCCTGGCGCTGAATATCAGGTTCTCAGGATCGAACTTCTCATCACCAGACTCATACCACCTGTTCGGCCCCAGTTTCGATATCGAATTCATATGCATCCAGTCGCCCATTCCACCACCAGCCGGGACTATATCCGGATTACGCGCCATCGTATTCCTGGCTTCTTCGCTGAATCCAAACTCACTGAAGTGGTCGCTGCACGCCCATTCCCATACTATTTCGCCATCCCAGGTCACTTCGATGACCGCATCATCTATCAGTAGCTTTTCACTTATTTCCCTGTTTACCAGGTTCTTGTGGCAAAGCATGATGGTATTGCCACCGTCCACCTTCGGTTCCATTCCGGGAACGTAGTAGCCGACCGGACTGCCGTCACGCTGGTAATCATGGTGCTGGCGTGCCATCCAGGTCTTCTTTCGATGCGGATCCCTGACCAGGTCGTATTTATCGAAACTCCAGACTATATTACCCTCCCAGTCGAGTTGAACGAGGTTTAGATTGTCCTGGAATCCGAACTTAGGACTCCTTTGACCGGTTGTTCCCATTACAAATCCGCCGGGAAATACCTTATTAGCGCTGGGAAGTCCCTGGAGATTTTTCCACCGTTTTACCAGGTTTCCGTTCATATCCACCAGGGCAGCACCGAATTGCATGCACTGGAGAACGGTATATCCATTCCAGCACTTTTCCGGTTCGTATATCGTCGTTCCTGTCGGGAATACAGATACTGCCATAATTTACTCCTCAAGTGTATTTTTTCGATATTGTTTTTAGAAATAATACAGCATATTCCCCATTGAGTAAAAATTGACTTATTACCTTTCAACCCAATATACTTCAAACAGCTACATTCCGGAGTCTAAATCTCCTCTATGAAAGACAATACCCAATCAAATTACAGATGGTATATGCTGGCATTGCTGTCAATGACCGGCACGCTGGTTACTGCAATGCCCTTTTCCTGCATGCCGGTCCTCTTCCCTGAAATATCCGATGAACTGGGATTGAACCTGGTACAGTTAGGTTTGGTATGGGGGATGGGTAACTTTGCCGGTATTTTCGTCAGTCTTATCGGAGGGATAATCGGCGATCGTTTCAGTTCGAAGTGGATACTGACGATATCATGCATACTTGTCGGAATTACCGGCGCCCTCAGGGGTTTTTCAAGCAGCTTTATGTTCCTCGCCGTCACCATGTTCGTTAACGGGATAATCAGACTGATTATCCCTATCACCATAACGAGAACCGTCGGACTGTGGTTCAAAGGCAGTAATCTCGGAATGGCGATGGGAGCATCGGCAATGGGAATGGGATTAGGCCTGTCACTTGGTCCGTTGCTGAGTGCCACTATTCTTTCACCCTGGCTTGGCGGGTGGCGAAACGTATTATTCATGATGGGAGGCCTTTCTGCATTTATCGGAATACTCTGGCTCATCTTGGGCAGAGAACCACCAATCGACGATTCATCGGAAGAAGTATTCGACAGGATTTCAGTAAAAGAGACGGTTGGACGCCTGATCCGCATGAAAGGTTTGTGGTTTATAGGGCTTACCTTTATGATGCGCATGGGCAGCATGATGGGAATGACCGGGTACCTCCCCCTCTATCTCCACAATCAGGGATGGGAAACGGCCGCCGCTGACGGGACTCTCGCCGCATTTTATGCTATAAGTACTGTCTTCGTTGTACCCATTACGACATTATCCGACAGGATAGGGACCAGGAAACTCATACTCCTCCTGGGTATTATTACCAACACAATCAGCCTCGGCCTGCTGCCCCTTGTAGACGGCTGGGCGGTATGGGCGCTTATGCTGATGTCAGGTATTTTTATGGACGGATTTATGGCAATTAATACCACCATCCTGCTGGAAACCGAAGGAATAGGCTCCAGGTACTCGGGTACAGCCCTGGGAATGATTTTCACGATCGGTCACATTGGCAGTGTTTCTTCCCCGCCTATAGGCAACAGCTTCGAAAGCATAAATCCGGGACTTCCCTTCACATTCTGGGCAATACTCTCCGCCATAGGACTGTTTACACTTTCAATGGTCAAGGAAACGGGGTGGCGAAAAAAGATGTTCGGCAGAGCCCCCGCACCGGAATAATCCTGTTTCTCAGGTCTGGTATTCATGCTCCCGTAAGTATATAATAACCGCGTTATTATTCCGAAGTACCTTACATACAGGAGGTTTATTATGAGTGCTGAATCCACTGAAACGAGACTGGCAAAGCTGGAGGAGCTGGTAGAACAACAACAGAAGAAAATATCAGACCTGGAAGATATCGAAGCTATCAGAAGGCTGCAGTATGCGTATAACTACTACGTGGAACATATGCTTGGAGAAGATATAATCGATTGTTTCGCAGACAGCCCGGATGTAAAACTGAACTGGCTGGAAGGTCAGTGGCTGGGTAAGGAAGGCGTCAGAAAATACTTCGCCCGTGCCGCCAGCGGTACAAATCCTGTCGGATTCTCACACCAGCTTACGCCCACTGCCGGACTTATCACACTCAATCCTGATGGAAAAACCGCCCAGGGTAGATGGTATGTATTCGGTGGCGTCTTTACCTCCGATGGTGGAAAGATAGACGGCGGAGCGCTGGTCAGCGGCATCTATGAGATGACATATATCAAGGAGAATGGTATCTGGAAAATTCTCCAGATATACTGGTTCATACCCTACAGCGCCAGAATCCAGGACGGATGGGGAACTCCGGAAGCGCTTGGCGAACGCCTCCTTAATCCTCCGGAAGCAAGGCGTGAAAATACGGAGGGCATGGCATTCCCTGTACCTGATATACCCATCGACCCGAATGACCTGCGATATGTGTCCGGATTTATTCTTCCCCACCATTTCAAACATCCCGTAACCGGAAAACCGTCTACCGAAGGGAAGCATAACGCCAGGCTGAAACCTTTAAAACTGGACTAAACTATATATACGCGAAAATCACTCCTTTTCAATATTGACAACATCCGAAAACAGGAATACCTTATATTACTGATAGCTGAAACGGCTTGTGAGAACCGAATTATGAAAAGGGAGTTTATTTATCTTATACTTTGTTGCTTTGTAATACTCTCCCTGGTGGTATCGTGCAGTGCAACAGAAACCCGGGATGAGAGCTCAGCAATAGACGAAGATGCCGTAATGACAATAGTTATATCAAGCACAGCTTTCAAAGAAGGAGACAGGATACCGGTTAAATATACCTGTGATGGGCAGGATATATCCCCGGCGCTTGTATGGGATGGGCCACCACAACAAACCGAAGCGTTTGTTTTAATGGTGGATGATCCGGATGCTCCCGGTGGTGTGTTTACACACTGGATTATATTCAATATTCCAGCAAACATCCACCAGTTCGGAGAAGGTGTCCCCATTCAGGAGCAGCTTGAAAGTGGAGCCTTACAGGGTAAGAATAACTTTGGCAAAATTGGCTACAGAGGCCCCTGTCCTCCCTCTGGCAGTTCCCATCGGTATCGATTTACTATTTACGCTCTAGACCAACGTTTGAATTTAAAGGCAGGCGTATCCAAGAAGCAGGTGATAGATGCTATGCAGGGACATATTCTCGCTCAGGGTCAACTCACAGGCACATATCAGCATTAGCTCTTTGGTTATTCAATTGCTAAACCTAAAATCACCCCTTACTATATGCGGATAAGGAGTGATTTTAAACTTTACCCGACAAACCGTTAGCCTCAACCTGATTACCACCTGTCCTTTACTTGCCGGTTCTCTGATAGTAAACTGAAACACAAGCACGAATTACAGGCGGTGAATACGTGATTCACCTGAAATCGGTAACGGTACGCGACTGGGATGACAGTGAAAACAGCCAATTCCCGTTTTCACTCGGTATCATCCAGTCGTTGAAAAGCATAAATTTCGACTCACCGGTTACATTCTTTGTAGGCGAGAACGGTTCCGGGAAATCTACGGTGCTGGAAGCCCTAGCCTGTGCCATAGGATCAACTACGGTAGGAAGTGAAAGCGTCAAGACCGATCCGTCACTCACCTCGATCCGCAGACTATCGCAATATTTTCAACTTGCCTGGTCAAAACGGACCCACAAAGGTTTCTTTTTACGTGCCGAGGACTTCTTCGGCTATGCGAAAACCATACGCCAGACACGGCAGCAGCTTGAAACGGACCTTGCACGAATGGAAAAAGAAGCTCGTGGCAGATCTCAACTGGCGGTTGACATGACCCGGGCACCGTTTATGAAGGAACTGTCCGCAATTAAAAGCCGTTACGGAGATGGACTGGATTCACAATCCCACGGCGAGAGTTTCCTGGCACTATTCCAAACCAGGTTTATCCCCGGAGGACTCTACCTGCTCGATGAACCTGAAGCCGCACTTTCACCCTCGCGGCAGCTCAGTTTTATTGCCGCAATGAAGTCTATGGTAGAGAAAGATTCACAGTTCATCATTACCACTCATTCTCCGATAATCATGGCCTGCCCTGATGCGACAATCTTGAACTTCGACAGCGGTATTATTCAACGGGCAGAATATAATGACCTGGAGCATGTCGCTCTGATGCGGGATTTCCTCGCCAATCCGGATGCGTTCCTTCGCCACCTGTAACTGATGTTCACACTGAGCAGGTTGTTGATATTTGGCCCCATTATCGGACCATACACTCTACGAAAACAGATAGCATAAAAAGACCGTCCCGATGCATCAGGACGGTCATTCTTTAATATTAACTCCGAATATTACTCAAGGTAATCCTTGAGTTTGCGGCTGCGGGAAGGATGGCGGAGTTTACGGAGAGCTTTAGCTTCTATCTGGCGGATACGCTCCCTGGTGACGTTGAATTCCTGGCCTACCTCTTCCAGAGTCCGGCTTCGTCCGTCTTCGAGTCCAAACCTGAGTCTCAGTACTCTCTGTTCACGTGGAGTCAGCGCCATCAGTACTTCCTCTATCTGCTCTTTCAGCAGTTGTTTTGAGGCCGCGTCTACCGGCGGCAGGGCATCTCTATCCTCGATGAAATCACCGAGATGGCTGTCCTCTTCCTCTCCGATAGGCGCTTCAAGAGACACAGGAAGCTGGGCAACCTTGACTATCTCCCTTACCTTAGCCGTCGGCAGGTCCATCCTGGCACCGATTTCCTTAGCGTTCGGTTCTCTACCATACTCCTGGGCAAGT
Organism: uncultured Dehalococcoidales bacterium; assembly: GCA_964493985.1. GTDB lineage: Bacteria > Chloroflexota > Dehalococcoidia > Dehalococcoidales > UBA2162 > MGML01. The sequence continues at coordinate 18,833 of CAZBQL010000018.1, read as the reverse complement.
CGCCTGCTTACCCTGAGAAGTTTATTGATCGTTTCTATCATGTGTACCGGCACGCGGATCGTTCGCGCCTGGTCGGCGATAGCCCTGGTGATAGCCTGGCGTATCCACCATGTGGCATAGGTACTGAACTTGTAGCCGCGATGATGGTCGAACTTCTCTACTGCCCTGATAAGACCGATATTCCCTTCCTGGACGAGGTCCAGGAGAGACATCCCTCGCCCTATATGTTTCTTGGCTACACTGACTACCAGTCTCAAATTTGCTTCAATAAGGTGTTTTTCAGCTTTTTCAGATTCACGGGTGATTTGGTCAAGATGTTCTTTTATCTGCCTTTCATATCCGAGAAGTGTCTCTATAAAATCGTTATCCGTTACCATGCTTTCGATATTTTCTAAAAGCATATCGTCGCGTATATTGTTAATAACCACTTCCGGCAACAGAGAGCAATTAAGTGAAAGATTGATGATTCGCTGCTCGGTCTCCGGGAGAAACTCTCCGATCTCACGGGATACAGCCTGGACTAATTGCTGATCGATAACTCCTTCAACGCTTTCCTTGAAAACCTGATCGCATAAAGCTTCTTTTAGATTATTTGTTGGAGGAAGTTTCAACTGTTCGCGTAAAACACGGATAATATTCGCATCCCGACCGACTTCCTTCAGCATTGTGAGTACGACTTCGACCGCTGTCGGAGCTTTTCCGTACCTGTTCGTGTGTTCCTGCCTTATTTCTTTGATCCGTTTCGAAGCTTCGATCTTCTCTGCAAGGACCCGTTCATCCTTGGCTGTAAGCAGGTCTACCTTACCGATTTCATGCAGGTACAAACGCACGGGATCGTCGGCTACTTCCTGCTCTTCCACATTATCGACAGATATATCTATATCGACATCTTTTGAAGTATTCAGTTTATCGTCCAGATCATCCGTTGATATGGACTCTTCATCACTTTCATCGGATGGTGTGAAATCATCTGAAGAATCATAGTTTTCCAGAGTCATTTCCTATCTCCTTTACCCCCTTCACGCCTGGCTCTTCTGTTGAATATTTCACGCAGATTATCGGTCAATTCAATATCTTTCTCTCCGGGAAATTCACCGGCCGTCTTTACCATCTCCCCTTTTCTGGCCAGGCTTCTGAGGTAGTCCTCCTTTAATCGGAGTACATATTCATTATACCTTTCATTCACTTTTGTTGCCAGTACGTTCTTTGAAGAAAGTGCTGCCAGATAGTCGCGTAATATTTCATCAAGTTTCTCTTTCAACGATTCTTCATCGGCAGACTGCTGCCAGGCTACGAATATTTCACGGTTTTCGCTGTTTTCAAAATATTCGGTAGGTACACCTAAACTCTTTTCTTTAAATTCGGGATGCTTCAGCAACAAAGCAAGAAACTGTTCTTCAACAGGCTTGGACAACAGAAGCTTCGGTGAACGGGACGAAAGGAACGGTTTGCCCCTTCTGGACTTGGTTGATACCAGAGCTTCTTTCTTAATTCCGAGCGTAGCTTCGACGGTCCTTTCATCTGTTCCAATAAGCCGTGCCAGTTTCTGCACATAATGGGCCCGGCGTACCGGGTTAGGGATAGCTGCTACGTGGGATCCTATCCTCTCTACCGCTTCCCGTTTATCGTTTGCTCGGGTAAGATCCAGACCGGCATCTGTTACAGAAAAAATATAGTCCATTACCGGAATAGCTCTATCCAACAGTTCATACCACTTACCTGTATCTTCCCTGATGACGCTGTCAGGATCTTCGCCTTCCGGCAGCACGACGACCTTTAACTCAATATCCAGGCTGTTCTCATAATCGACGCATCGCAACATTGCTTCTTCACCGGCAGTATCGGCATCAAGCGCCAGCACAATATTCTTCGTCAGTTTTTTAAGGTCGTTAACCTGTCTTTCGGTAACCGCGGTTCCCATTGATGCCACTACGTTCGTGATCCCGTTCTGGTGTGCAGTAATGACATCCATGTATCCTTCCACCATAACAGCCTGATCCTTTTGCCGTATGGGCTGTGCCGCTAAATTTATCCCGTAGAGCGTACCGCTTTTATCGAATACCAGGGTCTGAGGTGAGTTCACATACTTAGGTAAAGAGTCATCGAGAACTCTCGCCCCGAATCCTGTTATCCGTCCCCGGTTGTCGCAGATGGTAAAGATCAGCCGATTTCTAAACCTGTCATGCGTTGTACCGTCATCCGATTCCACCAGGAGGCCGGCTTCAAGTATCTCCTTTTCCGAATAATCTTTCTTAAGGTGCTCTTTCAGTCCTTCCCAGCTGTTCAAGGCATACCCGAGCTGAAAATCAGAGACGGTTTTTTCATTCAGCCCCCGTTGCTCTATGTATTTCCTTGCTTTTTCAGCACCCGGAGAATTCAGGAGAAGATTATGAAAGTATAGAGCCGCGGCGCTGTTAACCTGGAATATCCTGTCTTTTTCGTCTTTTTTAGTATCCGGCTGTATCCGTATCGGAATTTCAATTCCCGCTCTCGCGGCGAGAAAGCGCAGGGCTTCGCCGAAATCCATATTTTCTTTTTTCATGACGAATGACAGGACATCACCCCCTGTATTACAGGCGCCAAAGCAGTGCCAGCTCTGTCTTTCCGGGTACACGAAGAAAGAAGGATTCCTTTCACTATGAAACGGACAAGGAGCCGAAAAGTTACGGCCTGACTTTTTTAAAGTCACATACTGGCTGACAACCTCGACAATATCCGTCTTCTGTTTTACGTCGTCGATAATACTCATGTTTCTATGATATTTGTATTAATAATTGATTGTATTGTCAATATATCTCAACGAACAGGTAAGGTCTGAAGTATACATGCATACTCCTAGTTCCTCAATGCTTCTGCCAGGTCGGTCGCATACTGGTCGGTCATACCGGATATATAGTCCACTACTCTCTGTTCCGGTTCGTCGCTGTATGCCAGGTACTCAGGAGGTAATTTATCGTCGTTATCCTTAAAATATTCGTAAAGAAATTTGACTGTCTGCCTGGCCTTTCGCGACTCTTCACGATCGTCGTTAGGAATATACACCCGGTCGAAAAGAAAATCCCGGAGAATGTTCGTCGCCTGTCGCACCGGTTCACTCATCGATATTACCGGTTCACCAGTAGTTTTTCCGCTGACAGCCCAGGACTGCTCGATAATATCCAGCACCATTGTGTTTATCCTCTTCCTGCGGGAATTACCCAGTACAACAGAAGCCGATTCCGGTAATTCTTCTCCTTTTATGATATTTGCTCTAATGGCATCGTCTATATCGTGATTTATGTAGGCAATACTGTCGGCAATCCGGCATAACTCACCTTCGAATGTACCCATTTTCTCCCAGCCTTCCAGTATCTTTTCGGTCGACTTGGAATGATGTAGAATACCATCACGCACTTCCTCGCTCAGGTTGAGACCCCTGCCTTCGTTTTCAAGCACGTCGACAACTCTCAGACTCTGCTCATTGTGCCTGAATCCTTTGTTAAACAGATCGTTTAATACTTCCTCGCCGATATGTCCGAATGGAGTATGCCCAAGATCGTGTCCCATCGCAATCGCTTCGGTCAGGTCTTCATTGAGATTTAATGAACGTGCAAGGGTTCGTGCTACCTGTGACACTTCAAGAGTGTGGGTCAATCGAGTAACATAATGGTCGCCCCGGGGAGCGATAAATACCTGGGTCTTGTGCTTTAGTCGTCGGAAAGCCTTCGAGTGGATAATCCTGTCACGGTCGCGCTGAAAGGCAGTGCGTATGGGATCAAGCTCTTCGGCCTTCTGTCTGCCGAGGGAGTTTTTACTTCTGACAGCATGAGGAGAGAGACTTTCCTCTCTCTCCTCTATACTCTCTCGTATTCTTAAATCTTTTATCACTTAATGCCCAGTTTTGCTTCAACGTCTGCAATTATCTCTCTTGTCTGGTCGATCATATCGGGGCTTACCGATACCGAGGTAATGCCCCATTCTACGAGTTTTTCAGTCAGGTCCGGGAAGAATGAAGGGGCCTGACCGCATATCGAGCAGGTTACTCCCATGCTCTTAGTGGTCTTAACTATCTTTTCAAGCGATGCCATGACTGCGTCATCTCTCTCATCGAATGTATCGGCGAGTTTGGAAGAATCACGATCAACACCAAGCGTGAGCTGCGTAAGATCGTTCGAACCAATGGATACTCCATCAACGCCGGTTTCGAGGAACTTTTCCAGAAGAATTACATTTGAGGGTACTTCTACCATCATCCATATTTTAAAATCGTCGGTCTGTACAAGCCCTTCGCCGTGTATGATCTCCAGCGTTCTTTTCAGTTCGTTTACCGTACGGATAAATGGTATCATTACCCAGAGATTATTATATTGTTTCCTGACTTTCTTGATTGCTTCAAGCTCCAGTTTGAATGTTTCTATATCCGTAATATACCTGGAAGCTCCTCTATACCCTAGCATTGGATTTTCTTCTATTTCTTCGTACTCTTCTCCACCGACAAGCGCCCTGTATTCGTTGGACTTAAAATCATTTGTCCTGTAAACGACCTGGCGGGGATAAAACGCCCCGGTAAATATCGTGAGTCCATCAGCCAGTTTATCAACGAATTCATGCCCACGATTCTGAGCTATCATGTAACTCGGATGTTCTCCTATCCGGGCTATCATGAATTCAGCGCGCAGTAGCCCTATACCATCCACGTCTCTTGATGCGACTCTGTCGACGATATCAGGCTGAGCGAGATTAACCAGGAGTTTGGTCTTTGTTTTTATCTTTTTCCCTGATGATTTTTTCTTTTTCGCAGTTACTTTAATAATTCCGTCATAGACCTTACCGTTGGAACCGTCCACGGTAATGTCCTGTCTGTCTTTCAGAACCGACATCGCTTCGCCGGTCCCGACTACACAGGGAATTCCAAGCTCTCTGCTGACAATAGCAGCGTGTGCGGTTCTTCCGCCGCGGTCCGTGACAATAGCTACAGCACGCTTCATTGCCGGAACAAAATCGGGTGTGGTCATCTCGGCAACCAGGACATCACCCGTTAAAACCTTATCTATTTCCGAAGGATCATTTACCAGTTTCACCGGGCCAGACGCCACACCGGGACTTGCCGGCGCTCCCGAAAGGAGTACGGGAGCCTTTATCTTTTGTACTTCTTCAATCCCTTCTTTAATAGTTGTTATGGGACGGGTCTGGACGATAAAAATTTCATCCTTCTCTTTCGCCCATTCTATATCCTGGGGAAATTTGTAATGTTGTTCCAACTTTTTACCCATCTCAGCAAGCTCGATAATATCAGCATCGGTTATCTTCTGCATTGCCTGTTCTTCCGGTGTAAGATCGATTTTAATATTGTCTCCCTTACCGGCTTGCCCTTCTCTTTTGACGAGTTTCCATTCCTGTCTCTTGATCTCTTTTTCAAGTATCTTCAAATCGGCCTTTCTAACCTCGTAATGATCAGGAGTAACATCGCCGGAAACGATCATCTCTCCCAGGCCCAGAACAGCTTCTATGGTGATTTTATCCTTATTACTGGTTGTCGGTTCGACCGTGAACATCACGCCCGAAGCCTCTGATTGGATCATGTGCTGTACAGGCACAGCAATCCCTACCTTGAAATGGTCGAATCCCTGTTCCTGCCTGTAGAATATTGCTCTTGCCTCGAACAATGAAGCCCAGCACTCCCTTACTGCATTAACTACATTCTTATCACCCATAACGTTGAGGAATGTGGCCTGCTGACCGGCAAAAGAAGCTTCCGGCAGGTCTTCCGCAGTAGCTGACGAGCGTACTGCAACCAGCCCCCTGCCCATTTTTACATAGGCCCGTTCTATTTCTTTAATAATTTCAGGCGGTATCTCTGCCCCTTTTATAATATCCTGAACTTTAGCTGCCAGGGTTTGAAGTTGTTTGCTGTCCTGGACATCCAATGGTTCCAGGGTATTAGCGATTTCGTTATGAATTCCTGTTTTTTCTATGAAATTAAAATATGCATGAGCTGTAACGATAAATCCCTGGGGGACCGGAATCCCGGCTTTCGTCATTTCTCCCAGGTTAGCCCCTTTTCCTCCTACGATAGCTATATCATTTTTCGTTACTTCCTGGAACCAGACAACTGCTTTCTGGCCTTTCTGCATGAATATCCTCCACGTGTGTTTTCAGGGTAAAAAAGTACGTTAATTATAACATAAAAGCATATTAGAAACGAACAAATTATAAAGGATTTTAGCGACCGCGTTATATTTGACAGTGCCATATACGTGAGTTAGAATTGAAGTTGGTGGCTGACGAACGGAGGATGGTTGCTTATGGTTGAAATGATAATTGACAGCATACGCGTGAGTTTGATGAATTACCAGCGAGTGGTAATCTTGAAAGAAAAAACTTCGGACCGCTACCTGCCCATATGGATAGGCCCTAACGAAGCAGACGCTATAGCAGTAAAACTTCAGGGCGTCAGTATCCCCAGGCCTTTAACCCATGACTTATTAACATCCGTTATCGAAACGCTGGGAGCCCGGATCGATTCGATAACCGTTACCGACCTTAAAAATGACACATTTTACGCAACTATAGCCCTTATCGTTGACGGTAAGCAGATCGATGTTGATTCCAGACCGAGTGACGCCCTTGCCCTGTCGGTAAGGGTAGAAGCCCCGATATTCGTAGATGAATCAGTCCTTGACAAAGCAGGGATTCTTCTCGATAAGGATACCGGTAAGCCGATTTTCGACGAGGCACAGGGAATCGATAACAAGGGCAAGCAAGTCAGCGATGAAGAACTTAAAAGACTTTCCGCCTTTAGTGATTTTATCAACACCCTGGACTGGGAAGATTTTGATAAGAGAAAATCTTAATTAATCAAATAATTCAAGCCGATAAAAAATCCTGAAAAAATGTTTCAGGATTTTTTATTTCCAGATATTGTATACTTGACCAATGCCGCCAGTTTTTGCTATGCTTCCGATGGTATGAAAAGCTGGGTGCCGGCTCTTGGACTAACCGGAATCGGTTTTTTCATCGCCGGATGTATTATCGGTGGACTACTGGGCGGTAAGTGGATCGATGAGAAATTTGGCACTGCACCGGCTTTTTTAATTACCGGCCTTGTTTTAGGAATAGCGGTTGCCTTTTTGGGTGTATACAACATGATTAAACCTATTATGGATAACATACGAAAAGGAGGAGAAGATAGCTAGTGCCTAAACTGCCTAGAATCGGTTGTTTCGGTTGTTCTATTAATCTTGGTATTGTACTAATAGTCCTCGCACTTTTCGTAATAGGTCTTATAAGCGGCGCGCTTGGTAACGCATTTATCGGTGACACATCTATTGGCAAAGCCGTTGCTATTGAAACCCCCCACATCCAGCTTCCCGGTGAAGTAATATTCCACATCGGTTCTTTCGGCGTAACCAATACCCTGCTTACATCGTGGATAAGCATGATAATCCTTGTTCTGATATCCTGGGCGGTAACCCGGAAAATTAAGTTGGTCCCCACCAGGTTGCAGGCTCTCCTTGAGTCAGCTCTCGAATGGATGCTGAATTTCTGCATCGAGGTTGCGGGAGAGAAGAACGGGCGCCGCTTTTTCCCATTGATTACCACTATATTCCTGTTCGTCTTGATAAACGCCTGGATGAACCTGATCCCGGGATATGGTTCAATTCTGGTCCACACCGCACAGGGACATTCGGTACATCTCCTGAGAGGTGCCAACACGGACATCAATTTTCCCCTTGCAGTAGCTCTCATATCTTTTGTTTTCGTTTTGTACCACGGATTCAGAGCGCTTGGACTTGGTTTCCTTAAAGTATGGTTTAACTTTGGTCGTTTCTTCCAGGGTCACAAGAAGCTGTTTACCGGCAAAGCAAAAGCCGGTTTCGGTGATATCGGTATGGGTGCGATCGATATTTTAGTCGGTTTCCTGGAACTACTGAGTTATATCTTCAGAAATATCAGTTTCACCTTCCGTCTCTTCGGCAATATGACCGGTGGCGAGGTTCTCATCCTGGTGATGATATTCCTCGTTCCCTGGGTACTTGCCATCCCGTTCTACGGTCTTGAGCTTCTGGTAGGCACAATTCAGGCACTTGTATTTGCAGGACTTACATTAGTATTCGCTACCGTAGCAGCCACACCCCATGAAGGTGAAGAACATTAACGGACAGGGATCTACATATAACTATAGGAGGACGAGAATAGAATGGATGCAGAAACAGTCAAGTTGCTGGCAGCCGGTCTGGCTATGGGTCTTGGCGCCATCGGTCCCGGAATCGGAGTAGGGCTTGTTGCTTTTGGCGCATTGCAGGCAATCGGTCGGAACCCCGAAGCACGGGGACCCATTATGACAAATATGATTCTCGGCATCGCCATGGCCGAGGCTGTAGCCATTTATGCCCTGGTAGTGGCAGCAATCCTGATTTTTGTAGCCTAGTCTGGCAGACAGGAGGCGTATTTTGGAAGGACTTGGAATCAATTTACAGCTGCTGATTGCTCAGATTATCAACTTCCTGTTGTTACTGGGCTTGCTGTACATGTTCGCCTACAAGCCTATCCTGCGGATGTTCGACGAACGGGCGAACAGGATAAAAGAAAGCATGGATATGACAGAATCCGTTAAACAACAGGCAGCCAATGCAGAAGAAGAAACCAGGAAACGGATCGAGGAAGCAAGCAAAGAAGGACAGGAAGTAATCGCACGTGCCATCAAGACCGGAGAAGAAATAAAGCAGAAGGCTGAGCAGGATGCGAAGCCTGAAGCCGAAGCCCTCGTAGCACGGGCGCGGAATGAAATTCAGCAGGAACGTGATGAAGCCATTGCAGAACTCCGCAAGGAATTCACTGACCTGACGATTTCAGCAGCGGAAAAGGTAATCGAGCAGGAACTGGATAAGGAAGCCCACCGTAACCTTATCGATAAAGTACTCGAGGAAAGTGATATCCTCAGGAATAAAAATTAGCCGGTTCCATCATTGGAGACAAGTATATGTCCGATACATATGCAGTACAGCATGCGAAAGATATATTTAAAACCGCTCTTGAAAGTAATGAGTTGAACAGATGGCAGACCGATCTCAGGAACCTGGCAAGCCTGACAAGAGATAAGACTCTTGTTGCTTCGCTGGAAAATCCCGGTACGTCTATCGATGATAAAGCAAAGATTCTGGCGGAAAGACTTGGAGATGCAAAACCGGATGTTCTTAAGCTGGTGTCCGAACTAATAAACAAGGGCAGGCTGGTCGAACTGGATGATATCTCTTATGAATACCAGAGATTGCTGGACACTCACCGCGGCATAGAAGGAACTGAGACAGCGGAGATTACTACGGCGATCCCGCTCGATGATGAATACGTGCTCGATATCAGTAAACGTCTTACTGAAATGGCGGGAAAACCGGTTGTGGTAAATACGAAGGTTGATCCCGGTCTAATCGGTGGGATCATTATAAAAGTCGGTGATAAAGTAATAGACGGCAGTATCAAGAGTAAACTGGCCGTTCTTAAAAGAGAACTAGGCAGAGCGGTCAGGTAATTACAGGTGAAATAACCTCTTCGCGAGGAGAGCGGAGGTAAATTAAATGACGTCAAGAGGTCAGGACATTGCTTCTCTTATAAAACAGCAGATCGAACAATTCAGCATGTCGGTGACAATGGTCGATGTCGGCACTGTCACAGAGGTGGGTGATGGAATTGCCCGGATCCGCGGTCTCAAGGCAGCTAAATATAACGAACTTTTGCAGTTCCCCAATGATATTATGGGTGTTGCCCTGAACCTTGAAGAAGACAGTGTTGCCGCCGTTATTCTCGGTTCCTACGGTTCCCTGAAGGAAGGCGATGAAGTTAAGTGTACCGGCAGAATCGCCGAAGTACCGGTAGGTGATGACCTGATAGGCAGAGTTATCGATCCCCTTGGTCGACCACTCGATGGAAAAGGTGAGTTAAAAAGTGACAGAACACGGCCTATCGAGCGTATCGCACCGAATGTCGCCATCCGCCAGTCGGTAAACACTCCTGTACAGACCGGTATCAAGGCTATAGACGGACTTATACCTATTGGCCGTGGTCAGCGTGAACTTATAATCGGTGATCGTTCGACCGGAAAGACCGCTATTACACTGGACACGATAATAAACCAGAAAGGCGGCGACCTTATCTGTATATATGTCGCCATCGGGCAGAAGGCTTCGAGGGTGGCGCGTGTCGTGGCCACCCTGGAAGAACACGGCGCGATGGAGCATACCATCGTGGTAGCCGCCAACGCCTCCGACTCGGTGGCTCTGCAGTATCTGGCTCCTTATGCAGGCTGCGGGATCGGTGAAGAGATAATGGAAGAAGGCAAGGACTGCCTGGTAATATATGATGATCTCTCCAAGCATGCCTGGGCATACCGCCAGCTTTCTCTCCTCCTGAGGAGACCTCCAGGGAGAGAGGCATATCCCGGCGACGTTTTTTACCTTCACAGCCGTCTCCTTGAAAGAGCAGCCAAGCTGGATGATACGCATGGAGGTGGTTCATTGACGGCTTTGCCTATCATCGAAACCCAGGCAGGTGATATGTCAGCCTACATACCTACAAATGTCATTTCTATTACAGACGGACAGATCTATCTTGAAACCGACCTGTTTAACTCTGGACAGAGACCGGCGGTTAATGTCGGTTTATCAGTATCCCGTGTCGGTTCCAGCGCTCAGACCCGGGCGATCCGTCGCGTGGCGGGACGATTAAGGCTGGAACTTGCCCAGTACCGCGAACTGGCGGCCTTTGCTCAATTCGGTACTTCTGAACTCGACCAGGCAACAAAGGACCAGCTCGAAAGGGGGCAGAGGATTACCGAGGTATTGAAGCAGGTTCAATACACGCCGATGTCGATGGAGAAACAGGTACTGATCATGTATGCCGCGGTCAACGGCTATCTCGACGATATTACCGTAGACAAGATATCGGGTTTCGAAGCGGATTTCCACAGGTTCCTGGAAGCAAATCACCCCGAGATAATCAGCATCCTGGCAAAAGAAAAAGATATCAGTGACACCACGGAAGAATCGATTAAAGCGGCGATAACCGAATTCAAGCAGGGAAGAGGTTGATACACTAAGCCAAAGGTTGAGGACGGAACTTGGCTAATATTCGTTTAATACAACGCAGGATACGGGGTGTACAGAGTATATCCAAGATTACCCGTGCCATGGAGATGATAGCTACCTCGAAAATGAGACGTACCCAGGAAAGAGGTCTTGCCGGTCGTCCCTATTCCGAGAAAATTCAGGAAGTCATATCCACCTTGGCAGCCATCTCAAGAGGTGAAGCCCCTCATCCCTTATTGCAGCGTCGAGGAGTAGAGAGACTTGCCATCGTCCATATTACTCCTGATCGCGGACTTTGCGGCGGTCTGGTAGCTAACATTAATCGCCAGCTTAATAATTATATCAGCGAACAGAGCGCCGGAGTTTCGCTCGTGTGTGTCGGACGTAAAGGCCTGGATTTCATGAGACGCACCCGTAAAAATATCCTGGCCGAATTCACCGGCCTGGGAGATAATCCCAGTTATATCGACACACTCCCGATTTCACGGATAATTATCGATGATTATACCAGTGGTGACATAGACGCCGCCTATTTATCTTATACCGAGTTCGTCTCGACAATGGTACAAAGACCTGTCATTCAGCCAATACTTCCGGTAGAACCGGCAGAGTTAACAGGCACACAAAGCATTGATTATACATATGAGCCTAATCCTGAAGCGGTACTCAGCGAACTTTTACCGCGATTCGTCGAAATGCAGATATATCACGCCATCCTGGAATCGATAGCCAGCGAGCAGTCAGCCAGGATGGTAGCTATGCGGAATGCTACCGAAAATGCCGCAGAGCTTACGGATGATTTAACTCTCCTTTACAATAAGGCCCGTCAGGAATCGATTACCACTGAACTCCTCGATATCACAGGTGGAGTCGAAGCCCTGGTCGAGTAGATGTACAGGCATAGTGAGGTGAAAAGTGGCAACAGGTAAAGTAGTTCAGGTAATCGGAACAGTGGTGGATGTGGAGTTCCCCCCGGATAATCTGCCGAAGTTATTTAATTCACTTGAAGTGGAATCCGATGAAGGCAAGGTAATTCTCGAAGTCCAGGAACATGCCGGTAACAACCTGGTAAGGTGCCTGTCACTATCGCCTACCGAAGGTATGCAAAGGGGTCTTGATGCAGTCGATACCGGAGCGCCGATAACCGTTCCGGTCGGCAGAAGTACACTCGGAAGGCTTTTTAACGTACTGGGAGAACCACTGGATGATATTGGTGAAGTAAAATCCGATGATCATTGGGCGATCCACCGGACACCACCTACCATCGAAGAACAGGAAACGACTACCGAGATACTGGAAACAGGTCTTAAGGTAATCGATCTTGTTGCACCTTTCACAAAAGGCGGTAAGGTTGGCGCCTACGGAGGTGCCGGTGTCGGTAAGACGGTCATCATTCAGGAACTCATTCGAAACATCGCTACCGAGCATGGCGGATTCTCTGTTTTTGCAGGTATCGGTGAACGGTCACGTGAGGGCAATGACCTGTGGCACGAAATGAGAGAGTCTGGAGTTATCGACAAAACCGTCCTTGTATTTGGACAAATGAACGAACCTCCGGCCGTGCGACTGCGTATCGGCCTGACAGGTCTGACAATGGCTGAGTATTTCAGGGACGAGGAAAGACAGGATGTGCTCCTGTTTATCGATAATATCTACCGTTATACTCTCGCAGGAATGGAAGTATCAGCTCTTCTTGGTCGAATGCCTTCGGCGGTGGGATATCAACCAACACTGGCTACGGAAGTCGGTGACCTCGAAGAAAGGATCACTTCAACCAAGAAAGGGTCCATTACTTCATTCCAGGCCATTTACGTACCCGCCGATGACTACACTGATCCAGGAGTCGCTACCACGTTCGGTCACCTTGACGGCGTTGTTGCCCTTGACAGGGCGATTATGGAGCAGGGTCTCTATCCGGCGGTGAACCCGCTGACTTCCACCTCGAGAATACTCGATCCCATCGTTGTCGGCGAAGAACATCACTCGGTTGCCCGTGAAGTACAGCGTGTACTCCAGCGTTACCAGGACCTCCAGGACGTGATAGCAATTCTCGGTATCGAGGAACTCAGCGATGAAGACAAGATAAATGTCGCCCGCGCCCGTAAGATCCAGAGGTTCCTGTCTCAGCCGATGTTTGTTGCCGAAGTGTTCACAGGCAGACCCGGTAAGTACGTACCCATTCAGGAAACCGTACGCGGCTTCAAGGAAATACTGGAAGGTCAACATGACGACCTTCCTGAACAGGCTTTCTACATGGTAGGGACTATCGATGAAGCCGTCGAACAGGCCAAGACGATGAGGAGTGAACTGTAATGTCACCCATCAGACTCGATATTGTTACCGCTGAAAGGCTTGTATATTCAGAGGATGTCGACCTTGTTATCGCTCCGGGAGCCGAAGGTGAACTGGGTATCCTCCCGCAACATGCTCCTCTCATGACCACACTGGAGGCCGGTGAAATGATGGTGCGCAGAGGAGTCGAAGAATTTTCACTGGCCATTTCCGGGGGTTTCCTTGAGATACGCCCCGACAGGATTATCGTGCTGGCGGATTCAGCAGAAAGAGACGATGAAATCGATCTTGCCAGGGCAGAAGAAGCTCAACGTCGCGCCCGTGAGAGAATTGAAAGTCCTACGGCCGATATAGATGCGGCACGGGCGGAAGCTGCATTAAGACGCTCACTGGTACGCATGAAAGTAGCCCAGAAGAGGAGAAGAAGGCGGGGAGAGAATCCCCAGGTGTAGCTATTTTTTCCTTTTATTCTCGTTTAAATCCAGCAACCCGGCCATCGGTTCGATAACCATGACACCTTTATCAAGATCGATGGATTTGATTATCTCGTCGGTCGCCGGTATCAGTATTTCACCACCATTACCATTGATGACATAAACGTCGGCGCTTGCTACACTTAGTATCTCTGATATTTTACCTATAGTGTCCCCAACGCTGGTGATTACTTCGAGACCAATCAGTTGAAAATGAAAATATACATCATTCTCAAGGTCAAAAAGCTGGCTGTGGTGGACTTCGATGATATGGCCGACCAGTTCATCTGCTGCTTCTTCAGTATCCACTCCATGAAGTTTGACGAAAACCTGGCCCTTATGCCAGGCTGCTTCATCGATAACCATTATCTGTCTATCGATATAAACCCGGGAAGAACTGGAGAATCTTTGTGGAAAATCTGTCTCTACAGTAACTTTAATATGCCCCTTCAGACCCCAGGGAGAAACTATCGTGCCGATGGTGATGAATTCCGGTTCAGTGTTACTTCTCATTGTGTATAAAAGCCCGCGAATTTACTCAATGGCATAGAAGTGTCCATCGGTGGATCCTACGTAGATAACTCCATCCACAACTACGGGAGAGGCTGTGATTGCACCGCCGGTTTCGAACTGCCACTGCAGCTCGCCCGTAGCGGCATCGAGAGCGTAAAGATTACCATCGTCACTTCCTATGTAAATTACCGATCCGGCTTTAGCAGGTGAAGACCTGACAGTATCACCCGTTGTGAAGTCCCATACGATCTCCTGGGTATCGGTATTCAGGGCAGTTACGGAAGTATCATTCCCAAGGTACATGATATTACCGTCTATGAGAGGTGTAGTTGTATTTGGCCTGTAAAGCGCCTTAGACCAGATAAAACCCGACTGTTCGGGCGGTTGCGGCAGCCAGTTTATCATAGCCCACAATTGGGCCCAGAAAGGCCGGATATCATGTTCCCAGAGCCATGTTCTTGCCATTCCATCTACAGCATTCACTACACCGTTCGTGGTAACAAAATACACGATACCATCATAAACCGCAGGTGAAGCGTATACCGCGTTCCGGGTACGGTACTTGAGACGGCGGTGACCATTTTCCGCATTCAGAGCATAGGAATATCCTCCTCCGGCCCCATAATACAGAACTCCATTTTCTATTACCACCGAATTCCCGGCTGGACTGTTCGTATCGAATTTCCAGATTTCTTTGCCGGTCTTGTAATCAAGGGCATAGAGAAAATAGTCATCAGAACCAAAATAAACTTTTCCGTCTGTTACCGTAGGAGACGACCGGACCGGATAGGGAGTCTTGAAATTCCATATTTTTTCACCGTTCCCGGAATCGAGAGCATAAAGATTGCCATCGTTCGAACCAAAATAGACAATACCATCTACGACAGCCGGCGAAGAATACACTCTGCTTCCTGTTTCGAATTCCCAGTTTTTTTCTCCGGTTTCGGCATTGAGAGAATACAGATTATAGTCCTGGGATCCGAAAAATACCGTGCCGTCGACTACGGCGGCTGAGGAATGAATTTCATCACTTGCAGTAAACTCCCATTTCAGTTTGCCTTCCGGGAGGATATCATTATTGCCAGCACTCGCAGAACGGACATTGTTATAGCCGAACATCGCCCATTCACCGGGCAGAGAACCGGAGTTGATATCAGGATTAGGTTTGGATATCAGGTCCGTGTAGTTTAAGATGTTGAACAGCACGAATATTATGACCGAAGCTAAAACGGCACCGATGATACCCCATCGGATATATCTTCTGCGTTTCCGTACTTGCTCACGCTTTTTCTGGGCTTCCGCCAACTCTTCAGCATTATATGTTTGCTGCTGATTAAGGATAGCTCCCCAACAATGCTGGCAGAAAGCAACACCAGCCGGATTAGGTTTATTACATACCGGGCAAATGGTATATCTTTCTTCTTTAGGCTCTTCGCCCATCAGTTATCTCCGGATTTCTAAGGGAACAAGACCAGAAAGACACGTGCTTCCCTGAAAAATATCATCTAATCAGGAATGTTTACAGAGGTGAACTAATTAATTATACCAGTTATGAAATTGCGTTTTCAAACTTCGGGTGTTATTCGATTGCATATAGTTTCCCATCAAAGGAACCCACGTAAACAATCCCATCCACTACTGCAGGTGACGATGAGATTTTATCTCCTGTCTGATAGTCCCATATCTTTTCGCCGGTATCCGTATCGATCGCATAAAGTTTCCCATCTTCACTTCCGACTAAAAGGACCGAACCGGCCAAGGCAGGTGACGACCTTACGACTCCCCCGGTCTCAAATTCCCATATCACTTCCTGGGTCTCTATATCTATCGCTATGACATAATTATCTGAACCCAGATATATTACGCCGTCACTTATTAACGGAGTGGATGTTTGCGGTTTGTGGAGAGAAAGCGACCAGATAAAACCGGACTGGGGAGGAGGTTCCGGGACCAGAGGAATGCCGGCAGCCCAGACCTGTACCCACCAGTGCTTGATTTCATGTTCACGCCACAGAGTCCTGGCTTGTCCGTCCACTGCCGATATAATACCGTTTGTCGTTATGAAATAGACCGTTCCATCACTGACCGCTGGTGATGAATAAACTGAATAGTGAGTTTTATAACGCAACCGGCGTTGTCCGGTCATCGAATTCAGGGCATACGAATAACCGTTACCGCTGCCGATATAAACAATCCCGTTAGAAACGGCAGGTGAAGAATAAGCCGGACTTCCTGAATCGAAACTCCAGTGCAGTTCACCACTCGATACATCTAAACAGTAAAGGTAATAGTCATCGGAGCCAAAATAGACCCTGTCATCGGCGATCGCCGGTGATGACCTGACCGGAAAAGCGGTCTCGAATATCCAGAGTTCTTCTCCGGTATTCATATCGAGTGTATAGCAATTTCCGTCATTGGATCCGAAAAATACCTTCCCTTCCGCAACTGATGGTGATGACTCAATCCAGCTTCCTGTTTTATATTTCCATTCTTCTGAACCCGAATCAGCGTCAACCGCATAGAGGTTATAATCTCTCGAACCGAAGTAGACAGTCCCATCTACTACTGCCGGTGACGAGTGAATCGGTCCTCCCGTTTCGAAAACCCATTTGAGTGTACCTTCGGGAATTTCAGTCCCGATACTGCCACTCCGTGAAAGGTCCCGCCTGAACATAGACCATTCGCCAGGGAGAGGGTCTGAATTCATTTCCTCGGGAGGTTTGAAAATAGTGTCTGAAAACCAGAAAAGACTATAGAGAATCAATCCGACCAGAGCAAGTGCGCCGATTCCGGCAATACCGAATTTTATCTTTCGGCGGAGCTTTACACGGTCCTCCAGACGTTGAAGTTCCTTTTCCAATTCTTCAGACGTTAGAGGGTTATCCTGGTTTATAGCAGCTCCCCAGCAATATTCACAAAAACGAGTGCCTTCAGGATTCGGTTTACCGCACACCGGGCATATCACCCAGCGTTCGGGTTCTGGTGTAGATTGCATTAACTATCTCCAGTAAATACAAGAGAAGATAAAAGCTAAAATGCCCTCTCAGGGCACACCTTAACCTATCCAGTCAAATATTATTTTGCTGATTTTAGTAGTTACAACGTATAAACCGGTTTTTGAGGTAGTAATACTAGGTGATTTCGAGGGTAGCTCTGGTGCCTGCTTTCGCTGCCTTCACCCTTACCAGAGTACGCATTGCTTCAGCTATACGACCCTGCTTACCAATAACTCTACCTTTATCATCGTCGGCAACCTGCAGTTTGAGTGTAATGCCTTGCTCATTTTCTTCTTCGGTGACGACCACGTCGTCAGGCGAATTCACGATGGACCTGGCAATATACTCTACTAGCTCTTTCATGACTTCTCCTTGATTGTTTTAAACTTATCTAAAATACCAGTTTTGTTTAACAATCTGCTGACAGTTTCTGTCGGCTGTGCACCTTGTTTGAGCCAGTCAAGTGCCTTTTCCTCATCGATCACTATTTCTTCCGGGTCGGTAAGGGGATTATAGTGACCGATTACGCTGATAAACGCTCCGTCCCGGGGTGCCCGGGAGTCGGCTACTACCAGCCTGTAACTCGGTCTGTTCTTTGCGCCTACTCTTCTTAAACGTATCTTGACCATATTATAGTATAGGCTATTATGCGCTATTAGTCAGCGTCTGTCAATAGTAGCTACGTATTGTAAAAAGAAAGCGATATGGATATAATCCATTTTATGGTGAAGAATATCGTATATACTTCTCCACTCAATACCGCCCAGGCTGTAGAGATACAGAACAACCTCTCAGACCGGGTTATAAAACATGATATACTGCCTGATATCAAGTACATTGCCGGAGTTGATATGTCAATAAGGAGAACCAGTAAAACCGCAATCGCAAGCGTGGTCCTCCTGAATTATCCCGGTCTCGAAATAATTGAAATTCAGACTGCTTCAGGTGACCTGGAATTCCCGTATATTCCTGGCCTCCTTTCTTTCAGAGAATTACCCCTTACCATAGCTGCCTGTGAAAAACTCTCAATTACTCCTGATCTTATCGTTGTCGACGGACAAGGTATCGCTCATCCACGGAGGATAGGACTCGCTTCGCATCTTGGCATTATAATGGATATACCAACTATAGGCTGTGCTAAATCACGACTGTGCGGCAGCCATACGGAACCTGAAAACGAACCTGGTGACTATACTAACCTTATCGACAAGGATGAGATAATAGGAGCAGTCGTACGTACCAAGCACGGAGTAAAACCTGTATACGTGTCCATCGGTCACAGGATAAGTCTGGATACCGCGATCAACTGGATAATACGCTGCTGTCGTGGTTACCGACTACCTCAACCAACCCGTCTTGCTCATCTTGCAGCAGGAGGTAACCTGTAAATGAATAGCCGTGCGACTGTTGTATCCTAATGTCCTATCGCACGCGTTCGCAGGATAAGTCATATGGGTCTACGGGATCCGCTCATGGTTCGACAAGCTCACCACGAGCGG
>CAZBQL010000017.1:33919-42157 GCA_964493985.1 uncultured Dehalococcoidales bacterium | reverse complement strand
TTGTAGATTTTGAAGACCAGGCTAATATGGTAAAAGAAGAAGCCCTGGGCAGTGGTGTTCCTATGATTCGGTCTCTTCATGCATCGCGTACCCTTCCCGGTCCGGAAGACGTTGATAACTGGCTTAACGACGCCTTAAACGCTCTTGTCGAACCGTTAACCGAAAAAGAGCAGGAAAGCGGTTTTCATAATCCCCAGCAGCCCAGGATACTTTTCGAAGGTACTCTTGAGGAAGCCGAGGAATTCTATATGCAGGAAAGGTGGGTCCCGCACCCGGTAAACGCGCCTATATCAGTCTATACCGATGGCTGGCCTATCGTGGTACCTACCGAGGAACGGGTGGCTGAAATGTTGAAAGGTACCAGCCACAGGCCTGATGAGGTGTTAACCTATCAGTCCGACAGGTTTAAATATCGGTACTCAGGCGAGCAAAGAGATAGTGGATCGGGTGATAAAGGTCAGCCGGTCCGATTCCAGCCAAGACTCTTTACCGCTACAGTAGAGCAGGTGGCTGTCAATGCCGTAATGGCCGGTTGCAAACCGGAACACCTGCCAATAGTACTGGCAATAGCAGAATCGACCTGTCCGATTGTAAGGGTATAGGTACCCGGTTTGAATTCTACAGGTAGACGTTGCCAGAGATCCTTATCCAGTACCGATGGTACTTTCAAACTGTCGGCAAGGATATGAGATAACCCCTGTATTATTTCACGATGAGATGTCCCGGCTTCTTGTCGTTCAGTAGCTGCAGGTGGTTTTTCATCTTTACCTTTCAATTCGGTTAAAGCCGGTTCACCGACCTTATCCTGGTCTTCAATCTCAGATTTTACGAGCCTGTTGACTGCTTCACGCTCAGCTCCCGGTCTCAAGCCCAGATATTTCGCGGTAGTTTCAAGGCTTTCGTGTCCCAGTAATTTCGAAACTATATATATGTCAACTCCTTTCGCAACGAGCTGTTCAGCAAAATAGTGACGAAAAGAGTGAGGGGTAATCTTTACATTTGCTTTTTTCGCCCAGAAACTGATCAGATCAGTAACAGAGCGCGCATCAAGTCCGAAAACCCTCGCGTTTGGCGTCATCCCCTTGAGAAATTCCTCGAGTTGGATAGCGACCATGTCATCCAGAGGAATAGACCGGTCTTTTTCTCCTTTCCCCTTACGTACGATAACGAATTTCTCTTTCAGCTTGATATCATCGACTACCAGCCTGGCAAGCTCCGTTCGTCTCAATCCCGTTTTACAGTCGAAATCAACCAACATCAGGTCTCTTTTTATCGTCCTCCTGCCCGTTTTCTTGTTTCGGATACAGTCTTTCAATTTCTCGATATCGTCGGGATTCACCCACTGCGGCAGTTGTTTCGGTTTTCGAGGTCGATGATTAAAATCCTCACCGTACCATTCCATGAATCCCCTGATGATGCCGAAATATCTCACCACCGTTGCCCGGGAACGGACGGCATACTGCGCGAGAAACTCAAGACCGAGTTCCTCGGAAGGTGGAAACTCACCGAGAAAATGGTGGAATAGATTCAGGAGTCGATTATACTGATTGAACTGGTCAGGGGTAAGTTTAACCTTCAACAGGTCATAATACGCATTGAAAAGTTGGTTGTTTGTTTTCGACCGGTTGAAAAGTCGGCGCTTAGCCTTATTGTCCAATAGAACCTCCAGCAATTCTCTAACGCTGAGGTTTTCGATGTCCGAGCCTGGAAATGGAGCTGAGGGGACTCGAACCCCTGACTTCCTCCTTGCAAAGGAGGCGCTCTCCCGGCTGAGCTACAGCCCCATACGCATAGTATTATAGCAGTAATATAAAAAATTTACACGGATAAATTTGATTTGACAGGAAAGTGAAATCCGGTGAAGTTTAATTCGGAATGAGGTGCTCGCTGACGAGATCGACAATCTGGGCCGGGTACCTGGCTATATCTACGCCAACCTCGTTAAGGGCTGCTATCTTGCTCTGCGGCGTTCCTTTACCATCACCCCTGATAATCGCTCCTGCATGCCCCATCTTCTTTTCCTGGGGCGCGTTAAGACCGGCTATATAAGCGACGACCGGTTTGGTTACCCACCGGTCGATATAATCGGCGGCCTTTTCTTCCTGGATTCCACCAACTTCGCCGACTATCACTATTAAATCCGTATCCGGATCTCTCTCAAACAGCTTCAGGATATCCGGCATACTGGTGAATACTACAGGATCAGCACCCATACCGATAACAGTACTTTGACCGTATCCTGCCGTGGATAGATTGATACTGGTCTCATAGGAAAGCGTACCGCTTCGTGAGATAATTCCTATCCGGCCGGGAGTGAACATATTCGCCGGCATGATACCCATCTTGGCTTCACCGACCGTAATGATTCCCGGCGTGGTAGGCCCGATTATTGTCGTGTCTCTGCCGCGAGCATATTCCCTGATCTCCATTGCATCGTGTATTGGAACATTCTCGGTGACGACCACGAGCAATTTCATCCCCGCGTCGATATTTTCGATAACGGCACTTTTTATAGCGGCAGCCGGAACGAAAAAGACGACAGCCTCAGATCCTGTTTCATTGACCGCTTCTTTAGCAGTATTGAAAACCGGAATTCCTTCAACTTCCTCGCCGCCTTTTCCCGGGGTTACACCGGCGACAATATTCGTTCCATAGTCCAACATCCACTGTGTCTGGACTCTACCGATCCTTCCCGTAATACCCTGTACAAGCACCCGCGTGTCCTTGTTCAGCAGAATGCTCATCTTTTTGCCCCCAGCAATTCAACAAGCATCTCCACTCCCTCTTCCGTAGACACGCCGGATGTTACATGGACTCCATTTGCTTTGAATATTTCCCAGGTCTCTTCCTGGTGGTTTCCAAGGGCTTTGGCGACTACCGGTATAGTAATATTGTGGTCCTTTATGTATCGGACAATACCTTTGGCACCCTCGTGGATCGGGTTTATCCCGCCATACACGTTAATAAACAGTCCTCGAATACCTTCTTTTTTAAAGACCAGGCCCATAACTTTATATAACAGTTCTTCGGTGATAGCTCCTCCGGTTTCAAGAAAATTGGCCGCACTCAGTCTCTTGTTGATAATATCCATAGATGCCATTCCCAGCCCGGCACCGCTGGCAATGATTGCTATATCGCCATCCAATTCCAAATAGCTGACACCAATTTCACGCCCGGCTTTTTCAAGCGGATTAGTAATTCTCTCCAACTGGTCAAGACCAAGGTCGGTATGCCTGTACAAACCGGAATCGTCCATTTCTACTTTTGAGTCCAGAGCGACATATTCGCCTTTTTTTGTCCTTACCAGCGGATTGATTTCTGCCAGGATAGCGTCGTTATTCCTGAAAACCTGGTACAGATTTACTAAAATTCCAGGTATTGTATCCAGGTCTTTACCTCTCAAACCTACCTGCCGGCACATTCTCCGTGCGTCGGAAATGGTAAGTCCCCTGCTGATAGGTACCGCTCTTTGTACGACAGCCTCTTCTTTTTCCTGGGCTATCTGGTTGATATCCACGCCGCCTTCGGCACTGAAAATAACCAGCGGCGTACCGCGGTAATCATCGATGGTTATACTGCAGTAATATTCCCTGAAGACATCGACATTCGCAGCAAGCAGTACCTTATTGACCGGGAAGCCACGAATCTTCGATGAAAGTATCCGCCGTGCGGTCTCTTCAACCTTGTCCAGTGCGCTAACTGTTTTAACGCCACCGGCAAGATATCTTCCGCCGGTAAGTACCTGCGCCTTTATAATCAGTGGAACACCGATAGCTTTGGCTTTCTCCCGTGCTTCCTCTGCCGTAGTCGCTATTGCAAAATCCGGTACGGGGATGCCGCCTTGCTTGAATAACTCTACACCTTCGTATTCGTATAACTTCATATTTACTGATTTTCAGAATACACTACAGACCAATTATCCGTCAACTCAATGCGGTAAATGATTGCCGCATATTTGCCAAAACAGAGATTTAAATGATAGAATGAACCAGTATTCATTCTGGAATGCATTCCCACACAATATTTATAGGAGGTGGTTAGCTGTGGGTATAATGACCAAAGAACAGTATTATGAATCCCTTAAAGATCTTCACCATACTGCTTATATCCTCGGTGAAAAGGTCGAAAACGTCCATGAGCATCCGCTTATAAGCCATATGACAGCTTCGGTTGCCAAGACGTATGAACTTGAAAATGATCCCGAGGGTAGAGAATACCTTGTAACGAAGTCAGGACTGATCGACGAAGATGTCAGCCGTTTCCTCAAGTTTTATGAAAGTCCCGACGATCTTATAGCGAAGGTCAGGATGCTGAAATATCTCGCCCATAATATCGGTGGTTGCTATATGCGCTGTACCGGCATGGATGCCCTGAGTTCCGTCGGCATTGAGGTGTATAACTGCGACCAGAAATACGGCACTGAATACTGGACACGGCTGATCGATTTCATCAAATTTATGCAGAAGCATGATTATGTCCTCTTCAGCGGCGTGACCGATGTCAAGGGCGACCGATCAAAGAGACCTTCCGAACAGTCTGATCCGGATATGTACCTTCATGTTGTTGACAGAAATAACGACGGTATTGTAGTGAGAGGTGCCAAGATACAACAGACCGGTTCTATGTGTGCCCATTGGGGAATTGTAGTTCCGACACGAGAAATGAGAGAAGCTGACAAGGATTACGCAGTCTGTTTCGCTTTCCCGGCCGATGCCGAGGGTGTCATCCACGTGTACGGAAGAGGTACACTTGAAGCCAGGCCTATGGAAGGCTGTGACCTTGGTAATATTGAGTTCAGTAAATTCACCCCGATGGTGCTCTTCAATGATGTGTTTATCCCCTGGAAGTACGTATTTCTTGATGGTGAATACGAATTTGCAGGTAATATGGTTAGAAATTTCGGCAATTATCATCGTCATTCGCACGGCGGCTGTAAATGCGGAGTCGGCGACGTCCTTATCGGTGCTGCTGCGACTGCTGCAGATTATAACGGACTTCCCAATGTATCGCACATCAGGACCAAATATGCCGAAATGTTAAAAGTGACGGAAGCGATCTACGGTTGTTCTATCGCAGCATCGGTTGAATCCACGAAAACCTCATCGGGTATTTATACAGTAGACCCGGTGTTGTCCAATACATCCAAACTCTATGAGGGCAAGGAACTCGCCGAAGTAATACGTCTCATGATAGAGATCGCTGGCGGTATGGTAACCGGTATTCCATCTCAGAAAGATTTCGATAATCCTGACATCGGTCCTCTGCTTCATAAATACCTCAAGGGTGTTGACGGTATATCAACCGAGGATAGAGTCAGGATATTCAGACTTATTGAGAAACTCGCTTTCGAAAGCCGTGATATTGTTTCCAATATTCATGGAGCCGGTTCACCGGAAACTCACAGGATGACTATCGTTAACAACGCGAATATCGAGCAAAAGAAGAAATATGCCAAGAAACTCGCCGGTATCAAAGAAGAAAATTAAAGTTTTCACTTTAAAGAATAGTAACAGCCGTACGACAGGTCGTACGGCTGTTACTATTATAAAATATCAGTCTATCAGATAGTATCTGACAAAGGTATCTCTACCCGTATCACGGTGCCTTCACCGGGTTTGGAACGGAGATTAAAAGAACCGTTTATCAACTCAACTCTTTCCTGCAGCCCCGCCAATCCAAACTTCCCTTCCGAAAGCAACTTATCCCGTCTTGATGGTGTAAAACCTACTCCATCATCAATGATCATAAGAGTTGCTTTATCTTGGGTTACTCCAAGTGCTACCGTCACTTTTTTTGCTTGCGAGTGTTTTTTAATATTGTTCAATGCTTCCTGAGTAACTCTGAATAGCACGATTTTAATTTCCTGTGTCAGTCTTTCTTCAGGAAAATCAATATCAGCTTCAACTTCAATTTCAGTCTCCTCAGCCAGACTGCCGCAAAGCCATAAGAGAGCAGGTTTTATCCCAAGTTCATCGAGAAGTGGTGGCTGAAGTCCTTGAATAGCCCTTCTCGTTTTTTCCAGGATTTCATCAACGCTTTTTCGAAGCTCGACAAGACCTCCTTGAACTTCCCCAGGTATATCAACGGATGATTCCAGTATCTCATCTATATCATGTCCAACATCGATTAATTCCTGTGCAGTATCGTCATGCAACTCTCGCGACAGACGGTGTCTTTCCTGTTCCTGGGTGTTTATTATGTCTCTTAGATATATTTTCTGCCGTTCCCTGGCGTTGATAATCACGCCGATACCAAGCGCCAGCAACACATTGATAACCAACCATGAAAGGATACGATAGATCGGGTCAGGATACGCCGGGATAAGTAAAGCATGAGGTAGAATTATAAAGAATCCGGCAAGTGAGAAGCACAAAGCGAAGATTATCCTCAGAGTAAAGGTGATATAAACTATGACCCCGGAAAACAGGAGAAGCACCAGCTCATGATAAGCCTGTCCGTAGAGGAAGGAAGACTCACTTCCTATTACGCCTATCTTGATACCATCACCAAGATAGTAAAGCACAAGTGATACTATCGTGAGAAATATACCGATTGCGATATGACGTTTTCTAATATTCCGCGGTTTGGTAATAAAATGCTGCCAGACAGTGAAACGACGTTGCATATTATTTACCTCTTAAGTCAGGGAAGGTCATCAAGCAGAAGCCATCCTTCTTTGAGACATCTCAGTATTGCTTCAAGGCGTGAACCAACTTCCAGCTTGGTGAATATATGGGTAAAATGTGTTTGAACAGTACGGGGGCTGATATTGAGTTTTTCTGCTATCTCTTCATTAGATAGTCCCCTGGCCCCAAGCCTGATTACCTCGAGTTCTCTCGGTTTTAACTGGTTTGACGTAGCCAGGCCGCCACGCCAGCTTTTTACCAGGTTCTTCAGTACTTTCTCAGCTACCTCCTGGTCGAAAACCGATTCCCCGTCACGAAGAGCCCGTATTGCTCGAATGAGTTCACGCATGGGCGTATTTTTTAACAGATAACCGCCGGCACCTGCTTCAAGTACTGAAAAGACATATGGAGCATATCCGTAAGCACTGAGTACAAGAACGGCAGTAGTAGGCAGCATTTCCTTTATCTGACGGGTGGCTTCGATACCATTCAGGACCGGCATCGCTATATCCATTATTACTACATCGGGTTGGAATTCTCTTGCCATTACAACGGCCTGTTCGCCGTTACGCGCAATCCCGACCACCTGCATGTCCTGTTCTTCGCTCAGGACCCGTTGAAGTCCTTCTGAAAATGTCGAGTGGTCATCGGCAATCAGTACTTTTGTTACACTCACGTTCGCACCCCGGATAATCAAATCTTAGCATACACACTCTATCCAGTCCATCACGTTTCCAACCGGGTTTAATACGACTTTAACGCAATAATTATGTGTTCTACTCGCATTCTATGTCAGCTAAATAAGAAGGATTCACGGAACGATGACTGATGGATTCACGGTCAATTCAGGTTACACTTAGTATATGGAGTAGAGTTTGGTTTCTGATGCGAGCGTATGTACTAATTGATACCGCCTTGAAAGGTGCGAAGAGAATTGCCACAGAATTGAGGAAAAGACCGACAGTTATTGTGGCTGATGTAATAAACGGACCTCATCCCGTAATTGCATGCCTTGAAGCTGACAACTCAGCATCTATGGCGCAGTCGATACTCTTTGATATCAGAAAAATCGAGGGAGTCAAAGACCTGACCGTTTACCTTAGCATGGATGATCAGGATATCGTCACTAACGATAATACCATCATCGAAAACAATCTGCCGGATTTTTCTGAGAGTATCGTTGGTGGAACAGATAATCAAAGGCAGAAAAGGAATAAGAAATCAGATGACGACTAAAGTTATTTCCGGTATAGCAAAATCCATAAAACCATTATTTATAAACAACTTTACCAGAGAGTTTGCCCGGAGTTTTAAGAATCCTGACGATTCTCTGGAGCTAAAACTTAATGAAATTTGTTCTCAGTGTCCCTTTAACCAGACTAAGCCAGGTAATAACAACTCAGGGTCTAATTTAAGCATAGTTGATGAGTGCCGCAAGGAATATTTCAGCCAGTTACTCCAATCATTCGTCGGTAGACCGGGAGACGATGAAACAAGGAAGTTGTTTTCATATTTCAGGAAGTGTGAAGAATGCCTCTTTTCAAAGATGAACACTATGGTCGAGTTACAGAAATCAGGTCAGACAATACAAAAGTGAAGTAATCAGAAAGTG